>CAYIHP010000055.1:0-5689 GCA_964363175.1 uncultured Candidatus Saccharibacteria bacterium | reverse complement strand
TTATTATACGTTGACTTGTCTGGATCCCGGCTCACGGGCCGGGATGACAACTTTATTACCCTAACTTCTTCTTCACAACCCTCCAAATCTCTTCGTGCAAGTCTTCTCGGGTTCGCTGATTCCCGTCTTTATCTACGCTTTGAAACACGGCCCACTTTTGTTCTTTTGCTAATTTTACGTAGCTATTTCGAATTGCAGTTAATTTTTCTTTAGTTTCAAAAAAATCTTTCTTTTTGCTTGCGAGGCGTTTTAGAGAAATTTCTACCGGAGTATCTAAAAATAAAACAATATCAGGTTTTGGTAATGCGGGAGTGCCCTTGTAGCAAAGCCATGTGATCCACGTAAGCATATCTTTGCGGGCCTTACCTGTTAAACCAATTGTTTGGTATGCCATAGTGCTGGTGGCGAAGCGGTCGGAAACCACGACTTCACGACCCCCACCAGTCTGCTTGCCAGCAGTCTGACTCCCCCTCATACGAGGGAGAGAAATTACGCTCCACAATTCCTCATTCTTTGAATAAAAATCTTGGATATATAACAGCGCTTGTTCACGCCTACTAAATGGAAATTTATTTTTATTCAATAAGAACTTGTCATAAATTATTCTCCCCGTTGCCCTATCTTCCTGCGGGAAGTGATATTGATGTGGAATATATCCTTCTTTTTTTAATCTGGCACACAGTAAATCTGTTTGCGTTTGACTCCCCCCTGCGTCTAATGCTTCTAATACTATAAAAGGCTGTTTGGAATTTGTTTGTTTCATGCAAATAATTGTGCCCTATCAGGGAATTTTTGCGCAAGTGCCAATCTCACTAATTGCCCTACCTCGTCTATACTCCGAAGTCTGTCACCTTCCATGCAAGAAATACGAATCATATGTTCCGGGTTTTCTTCAGCAATTTTCACATACTCTGTATGAAGGGCTTCCTGTACAGACAAATAATCCGTATATTCAGCTTCATCGCTCTGCTCTTTTTTCCGCCCTTTTAACAAATCAACGGCTACTTTTGGTGGTATATCAAAAAAAATAGACACGTCTTCTTTTGGCATACTATTTTCTGCATATTCCAACGTTTCCACTGCTCCCCTCACTTCACTACGCAGCGTGTCCGATATTTCTTGGCCATGTGCTGCTTCCACAATCATGAACGCAACGCTACTTTGCACGTATCGATCATATACAACAATTGCTTGCGTGCTATGCATAGAAATTACCTCGTCCTTGTGTTCTACCCTATTTGCAGCAAAATATCCCATCTTTTCTTGCCACGAAATACTTTGCCAGTTGCCTAACTTATTCTGTAGCCGCAACTTTAACTCTTTGCCAGAAGCTGTTTCATAATCGGGAGACCGAAACATCGCAGCTGAAATATTCTTTGTTTTGAGATGTTCTGTGAGCAACCGTGCCTGGGTCGCCTTTCCCGATGAGTCAAGACCGTCGAAACTGATAATCATTGGTTAGAGCGTAACACGAATTGCTGGGCTCATACTTGTCTTGAGCACAATTTTGCGCATAAATTCGCCACGCTGAGTTGCAGGACGAACTGCACGGACTGCTTCAATCAATGCTCGCGCATTTGCCTCTGTTTTATCTGCGCTCCAACTAACCTTTGCAATTGCACCATGTACATTTCCTTGATTATCCATTTTGAATGAAATCTTTCCTGCTGCAAGCTCTGCAACTGCCTTGCCCACATCTGGTGTTACCGTCCCTGTTCTTGGATTTGGCATAAGGCCTTTTGGCCCAAGCACTTTCGCAATTTTTGCAATTTTTGCCATCATGTCGGGAGTTGCAATAGTAATATCAATATCAGAAATGCCGTTTTTTTCAATATCTGCAATTAAATCGTCTCCTCCAACAAGTACTGCCCCAGCTTGTTTTGCTTCTTCTTGTTTTTTCACATCACCGGCAAATACAGCCACTCGCTTTTGCTTTGGAGTACCGTTTGGCAATACCACGCTGCCGCGAACGCTTTGTTCTGACTTTCCTGCATCTACCCCAAGAACAATATGCAGCTCTACGGTTTCATCAAACTTTGCGCGGGCATTGTCTTTCAAAAACTGCGCAGCAGCAAGAAGTTCCATCGCATCTTCAGAAATTTTTTCTTTGAGTTGTTTGTAGGATTTGCTTCTCATAGGTTATTCAACAGTTATTCCCATAGACCGTGCGGTGCCTTCAATTATTTTTACCGCAGCGTCTATGTCTCTGGCTGATACGTCTACCATTTTCTTTTCTGCGATATCTTTCACTTGCGCTTTTGTTACTTTTCCAACCTTTACCGTATTTGGTGTTTTGGATCCGCTCGTTACCCCGGCTGCTTTCTTTAAAAGTTCTGCTGCAGGAGGAGTTTTTAACTTCAAGTCCATAGACCTGTCTGCGTAAATAGTTACCTCTACTGGGATAACGTCTCCACGCATTTCTTTTGTCATTTCGTTAAATCGTGTAACGAATTCTTGTAAATTTACTCCATGCGGACCAAGCGCTGTTCCAACCGGAGGCGCCGGGGTAGCCTGTGCTCCTGGAATTTGAATTTTAAGTTTTGTGATAATTTGTTTCATAAAAGTTGCGTTATCCCTCTTTCTTTACCTGTAAAAAGTCGAGTTCTACTGGCGTTTCTCGCCCGAATACGTTTACTAATACCTTTACTGTTCCCTTTGCATCGTTTACATCTGAAATCTTTCCTTCAAATTCCTTAAAAGGACCATCCATAATGCGAACTGAATCTCCTTCTGTTACGTCTATCTTGTACTTTGGTTCATCGTCGCCCATTCGTGAGAGCAAATGGTCAATTTCTGACTTTGAAACAGGAGTTGGAGTTGTTCCTGAACCTACGAACCCGGTTACGTTTGGCGTATTGCGCACTACATACCAAGAATCTTCCGTCACAATCATTTCAACCAACACGTATCCTGGAAACAAACGTTCGTCTATTGTTCGACGCTTTCCATTTTTTACGCGAATCTTTTTTTCGCGCGGCACAATAACCTGAAAAATTTTGTCTTCCATTCCCATAGATTCCGTACGCTGACGTAAATTCCGAGCTACGTTATCTTCGTACCCAGAATAGGTATGCAATACATACCATGTGCGTCCGTCTGCTGGTTGTGTTTTTTCCTCCATGGGGAATTACTTCTAAAAAATAAATGTTTTAAATAACCAAGAAAGAATATAGTCCATTCCACCCGCGATAGCTCCAACTACTAAGCATCCTACGATGACAATAATAGTATATCGAATCGTCATTTCTCGAGAAGGCCAAGATACTTTTTTCAGTTCTTCCCGAACTTCTTTTATAAACGAAAGGTTGAACGCTTTTGCCATGTGAAGTTCTTTCTTGTTCTTAAAACAGCCCCTAAAGGCCGTTATAGCTACTGTACTCTAGTATACGAAAAATGCAAGAAAACACTATATGTCCAAATTCTCTACTGCCTTGGCATGCGTTTGGATCCACTTTTTTCTCGGAACCACGTCACTTCCCATAAGCGTATCAAACATCCGGTTTGCTTCTTCCAAATCAGATACTTTTACCTGCTTGAGTACCCTATTTGCCGGGTCCATCGTGGTTTCCCAGAGCTCGCTCGGGTTCATTTCTCCAAGACCCTTGTATCGCTGAATTTTAATTTCTCCAGTTGCTTCCTCTTCGTCTTTAATTCCAAATTTTTTTAAGACCGCTGCTTTTTCCTGGTCCGTAAATACATAATGCTTTTCTTTCCCTTTTTCGATTTTATACAATGGCGGTTGTGCAATATAAATATATCCACCTTCTATCATGGCCTGAAAATATCTAAAGAAGAATGTGAGTAGCAGCGTTCGAATATGAGAACCGTCTACGTCGGCATCTGTTGCGATAATCACCCTGTGATAGCGAAGCTTGGAAACATCCATTCCTTCACCAATACCCGCACCCATGGCGATAATCAGAGCTTTAATTTCGTTATTCACCAACATTTTATCTAATCGGGCTCGTTCTACGTTCAAGATTTTTCCTCGAAGCGGCAGTATTGCCTGGAATTTTCGGTCTCTGCCATTCTTCGCCGAACCTCCGGCGCTGTCTCCTTCCACGATGTAAATTTCACTCTTTGCTGCGTCTTTTTCGGAACAATCTGCCAGTTTTCCGGGCAATGCAAATCCATCAAGTGCTCCTTTGCGCAGTACGGTATCGCGAGCAGCGCGTGCGGCAAGGCGAGCTTTTGCAGCCAAAGAAACTTTTTCAATAATTCCGCGAGCATCTCTTGGGTGCTCTTCTAAGTACATGGTAAACGCCTCTACCATTGCCTGGTTTACAAATCCTCGCATTTCCTGAGTACCTAATTTTCCTTTTGTTTGACCTTCAAATTGTGGGTCCCGAAGTTTTACGCTGATAATAGCAGTTAACCCTTCATTCACGTCATCGGCAGTTAAATTGTCATCTTTTTCTTTTAAAAATCCGTTCTTGCGAGAGTAGTCGTTAATAATACGAGTGAGGGCAGTTTTAAATCCTGTTAAGTGAGTACCACCCTCAAGCGTATGGATGTTATTTGCAAATGTTAAGATAGATTCGTTATACGAATCGGTATACTGCATGGCAATTTCTACCATGTTGTCGTTTTCAAACTCTTTTTTTACATAAAAAATCTCTTCATTTTTTACGTCTTTTCCAAGGTTGAGTTGCTGAATATATGACGCAATTCCACCTTCAAAGAAAAATGTATATGATTTTACACTACCCGCTTCCCGTTCATCGGTAATTAAAATCCGTACCCCCGGCGTTAAATATGCTTGCTGGCGCAAATGCTGCAAAATTTTCGTCCAGCTGTATGAAATTTCTTGGAAAATTTGGTCATCGGCCTTAAACGTAATCGTTGTTCCCGTCTTTTTCGACGTTCCTACTTTCTTTACGGGGCCTTGCGCAGCACCACGCTTAAATTTCTGAATATACTTCCCACCGTCGCGCTCAATTTCTGCTTCCAAATACTCGGAAAGCGCGTTTACAACTGAAACACCTACTCCGTGTAATCCTCCCGAAACCTTGTACCCTTCGCCGCCGAATTTTCCACCGGCATGGAGAACAGTCAGTACCGTTTCCAAAGCAGATTTCTTTGTTTTTGCATGTTTTTCAACAGGAATTCCACGACCATCATCACTAACAGAAATCACATTATCAGGCATCAGCCGCACTTCTACGTGCGTAGCATGTCCGCCCATGGCTTCATCAATACAATTATCTACTACTTCCCAAATCAAATGATGTAAGCCGTCAAGACCAGTACCCCCAATGTACATTCCTGGGCGTTTTCGGACTGGTTCCAGCCCTTCCAGGACGGTAATTGCCGATGCGCCGTATGAAGCGGATGCTGATTTCTTTGCCATAATGGGTGTATGGTATCAGGGTTTTCCGTTTGGTTCAAGCATAAAAAATGCCACAAGCACTTTAGGTGCTTGTGGCGAAGAACAATACCGAAGATGAATTAAACGCGTTCAAGAAACAACTTTACCGCGAGACATCGACCCCCTTTTCATTTCCATATCCACTCGGTTGCACCATAGATTCACTTTGCCATCCTGTGATTGGAGCCCGGCACAGTGGTCGTGCGCTGACCGAAGCACTGATCCTGGCAAATCCAAAAGACCCCCTCTAACTTGCATGATACCGGGATCTTGAGCGAAGAACTGATGACGCTTGGGATTGTCTGGCGGTTCAAGGCAGCC
>CAYIHP010000054.1:0-5693 GCA_964363175.1 uncultured Candidatus Saccharibacteria bacterium | reverse complement strand
GCAGACGAAGCGACCCTCGCATGCCGAGACTTCTTTCGTCGGATGTACGAAGAACTTGGTAAGTCTGTGTAATTCAAAAAATCCTACCCGCCTTGGCTTTCGAGCTGAGGCGGTTTTTTTTGTTCCCGGGCAGGGATTCGAACCCCGATACTAAGGACCAAAACCTTATGTCCTGCCGTTAGACGACCCGGGAATGCTGCTGATACTACCGAATAACGGGTTTTTTGGCAAGAAAAAAACCGCAGGGTGTGAACCGAGCGGCTTCAGAAAGAGCGAATGTGGTTTTAGGGCTGGGCAATCATCCCGCCTTTCATCGTTACTTTTCCGACGCAAGCCATTTGAGACAGTTGATTTGGGCTGGAAAATCAATCAGTTCCCGAGTTTTCAAGTTTCGGGGTAAGTGCAGGATTTGCTTCCAGTGTAACGAACACGTCATTGGCACCATCGGAGCTCCGGGCGAATCCGCGTATCGTATTACACTTAATATTCGCACCAGTTCGTGAGGTGGATACATATCCACCACCAGCAAGTTACTGTTCAGTGCGATACCTTCAATTGCATCATTGATCAACTTTTTAATCGAATCATCCGTTTCTCCATAAAACCATTCTGTTACAATACTGAACCGATCGGTTCTTTTACTCCCCCTCAACGTGCACAAACGCACCTCCGAAAGCTCCTGCTCGGTAACATGCGCCCTAGCAGGATGGTCCGATCTTACAATTCGTTTCGGTCCCGTGTGCTCAAGCTCGAAAGGGAGCTCACTTCTGCGATCGGTTACAGATAAATATTTGTTACACGATTGATTATCGCAATGAAATATTTTCCATTCACCATGCAGGAGTGGTCCATAAGCGGGAAATCCTCCGCAAAATGGGCACCCAAACCACAGGTAATCCACGATTGGTATTGCAGTAACTATTTCAGTCGCATCCACGATCCTCTCCTCTTCTAGTATTGGAAATGTTCAAAACGTGCTTCAATATAAGCATATGTGGCATACTTTGTCAAATCATTTCCGTGATAGAATATACACATGAACCTTTTGGCCGCAATAATTATCATCTTCCTTACTTGCGCAGTTTCTGTGCTCGGGTCTGCGTTTACGGGACCTGAAATTCAAACATGGTATGCGCAGTTGAATCTTCCGTCTTGGACTCCACCGGGAGGCACTATTGGCATTGTATGGACTATTATTTTTATCCTTACTGCAATGTCAGCAATTCTTGTGTGGAATAGGGCGCAGCAATACAAATATATTTCTTGGATTGGTTTCTTATTTTTCTTGAACGGAATTTTAAATGTTTTTTGGAGCTTCCTCTTTTTCAATCAACACGCAATTGGATTATCTGTTATTGAAATGCTAATCTTAAATGCGTCGACTATTGCGTTGATTTTTCTTATTGTGCCAGTCAATCGCTTTGCGGCAATGTTGCTGTTTCCATATGTTGCATGGGTATCGTTTGCAACATATCTCGCATATTCCGTTTGGAAACTGAACGGCTAATCTCTTATCATGTTAAAAAATATACTATGAAAAAATTACTCAAAATATCATCAGTGCTCGCAATAGGTGTTGGAATTATTTTGGTGTTTGGCGGTTTTTGGGCGGTACTATTTACGTACAATAACGTTGCGCGAGAAAACATTGTAACTACGGAAGATGCATCTATTCCAAATTCTCCGGTTCGCGGGCCGTTTACATTAAAAGCTCAAGCTGACATAATTCGAGACCATATCCTCAAAAAAACTGACGGTAAAACGTATTCTCAAATGGCTCGTGAAGACGAAAAACGAAACCTCTGGATAACAGCCACAACGCTTACTACTGCATTGCATCTTGGAGTTATTACATACCTCTTTTCCGGACTAATCATGCTTTTTGGATGCGTATCTATGTGGACAGGAATTGTATTTCACGCGCTCAGCAAAAAATACTCTTAAGCGCTAATAGTTCCCATAAACGCATCAATTTTTTGGTGAAAGTTTTCTAGCCCTTCGGGTACTTCTAGTACGTAATCAAAAAAGTCATCGGGAAGAGCGAGTTGTTCTTTTTCGCTGAGATGATTGCCAACACCTGCGCCCAAGAAAGTTTCTACGGGAAGCGCGGGGCGCACGAGGCGCACCGTTTTTCCACTCATTTCTTTTATTGCTTCTATCTCATTTTTAAATCTACAACTGCTCACGATAATTCCAGAATACTCAGACTTTTTTCCTTCCACTTTATACGCACCTTGTTTCTCAGAATAAAAATATCCTTGTTGAATTTTTTCTACGACACGCTTCATATAGACGATCCACGTTTCTGGGTAGGCGAGACGGCTTAATTCATTACCAAGTAATTGCGTTACAATGCGAGCACTTAAAAACGTGCCATCTGCTCGAGGATATCGCATATCGTCTCTATTTCTTGCCTCAGACGGCCCCCATAACTGCTCGTCAGAAAATTCATACACATCTTTTGCAATACGCTTAAATGGATCTGCCATGCTTACCTTTACATAGCCGTACTTCGCAACCATGTAGTCTGCCATAGTATCTTTTCCAACCCCCATATTTCCCGTCAGGCTGATGATTGATTTCATAGTATTAGAGTACAAGAGAGTGATACACTTATCTATATGCGACTTACGAACCCGTTGATATGGATAATTATAGTCATAGCCTTCGCAATAGGGCTTGGAATGGGTGCGTATATAACTTCTAACCCAGCAGTTTTACTACCAAATAACCCCGATGACGGGGTGGCGTGCACGCAAGAAGCTAAAATGTGTTCCGATGGTTCGGCAGTTGGCAGAAGCGGCCCTCGATGTGAATTTACTGCGTGCCCAGGGGAGTAGTTTACCGCAACACTGCTTTTCCGAATGGAACGGAAAATGCTCTGCACCACACCCACACCTCAGAATAGTTATCCAGATTTATACTGCTTGGGATTTCGTAATTCTGAGAACCTTCGTTGCCTTTTAACGCACCAAGATTTGCATCTGCATCATATTTATTATTGTTTCCCAAATATACAAATAAATCGGGACCATTGGTTGTTTTAAAATCGTCCTCAAATCGAACATATGTTTTTCCGTTCGTGCGAATAACACGCGCAGTTCCAGACGCTTGGTGAAGCTTATCAAACCCGGTAAATGTGCCTTGAGAAATATTCTCGACGGAAGGGGATGCAATTGGGGTAGGGAACGTAACAGAGTCTGCCACGAGAGGGACAATAGTTTCTTGTTGCGTAGATCCGGGTAATGCTTCACTTACCCGATTAGTTATAAATAACGGAGAGCCTAAATACCATGTAACGCCAAGCCCCATGCAAGCACCTATAAGTAATAATACTTTTTTTGTCGCTGTCATATACATACAGCATACCATTCCTGTACGATGTAGCTATGGAAATTGTATTAACCGTAAGCCAGTGCGTAGAAGCCATTAATATCACGCTGGATTCGCTCGGGGAACTTACGGTGGAGGGAGAAGTTTCTGAGTTTAAAATTATTCAAAACAAATGGGTAACGTTTGATATTAAAGACAATACGTCAGTACTTAAATGCTTCATGACCGTATGGAATTTGCGCACACAAATTGAAGATGGAATGTTAGTAAAAGTAACCGGGCAACCAAACTTACGAGCAAAAGGATTTTTAAGTTTTGTTGCAAAAAGTGTCCGCCCTTCCGGAGAAGGTTCTTTAAAAAGAGCGCTGGAATTACTCAAAAAGAAACTGGAACAAGAGGGGTTATTTACACGAGAGCGCAAACGCCCTCTCCCACGATTTCCGGAACATATTGCGTTTATCACATCCAGAGACGCAGCCGCATACAATGATTTTCTCAAAGTATTAGCAGCGCGCCAGGGTGGTCTTCATATTTCTTTTATTCATACCCAAGTACAGGGCGTAGATGCTCCCGATCAAATTATCGCCGCACTATCTATTGCAAATACTGAACTTACAAATCTTGATGCAATTATTTTGGTACGCGGAGGGGGAAGCGCAGAAGATCTTATGGCATTTAACGATGAACAGGTGGTACGCGCGGTCGCATCTTCTCGCACGCCAATTATTGTTGCCATCGGTCATGAACGAGACGTGTGCCTGGCAGAACTTGTTGCAGATGTTCGGGCTTCTACCCCAAGTAATGCAGCGGAACTCCTTGTAAAACATAAAGAGGAAATTGCTCTCGATATTTCACGACTTTCATCATCACTTTCGCGAGTAATTTCAGATAGAATTGCGAAAAAACAATCAAATATTATCAACATGACTCACTCTATTGGAAATAGACTGAGAGCAACATCACAAAATGCAGAACAATTAATATCGCGTATTTCAAACATGTCTGCGCGACTCCGCGACAACATAACTTCATCGAAAAGCAATATAACTGGCATGAAGCGAATATTACTTGCACTATCTCCGGAACAAACCCTGCAACGTGGGTACAGTATTACAAGAAGCAAAAGTGGCGCTGTAATTAAGAACGCAAAAGACATATCGGCAGAAGACGAACTAGTAACAACGCTTGCAAAAGGATCTATTATATCCGTTGTCCGCAAGACAAGTGCATGATATATATAGTATATGGAGAAAATTTCTAAAAAATTTGATTTCACCAAAGGATACGAAGAACTGGAAAGTATTGTTCAAGACTTTGAATCGAGAGAACTAGATCTGGAAAAAGATTTGCCAAAATTTGAACGTGGGCTGGAGTTGGCAAAAAAGTTGCAAGACCGTCTCAAAGAAATTGAGAACACGGTACAAGAAATAGAAAAAAAATTCACCACATGAAAAAAATATTAATACTTGGAGGGGGTTTTGGTGGAGTTGCAACGTACAAGCATCTGCATAAACTTATACACCCCGCAAATGTTCATGATATTCAAGTAGAACTCATTAACAAGACGAACTACTTTACATTTTCTCCGATGCTGCACGAAGTAGCAACTGGTTCCGTGGAAAGGGAACACATCGTGCAACCGCTGCGAGAAATGCTCAAGTGCTGCGGAAAAGATTTTCATCAAGCACTCATCACAAAAATCGACCCGAAGAAAAAACTTGTATACACGAATAAAGGAAATCATTCGTATGATGTTCTTGTAGTTGCTCTCGGTGTTGAACAGAGCTACTTTAATACCCCTGGAGCGGAAGAATATGCGCTGGCGCTCAAGTGGCTTCCTGGCGCTATTGCAATACGAAACAGAATTATCAATTCTTTTGAGCAGGCAAGTGAGATGCACGACATTGCTGACAGTGCTGCAATGGATAAATTTCTCAATTTTGTTATTGTGGGCGGCGGCCCAACGGGAACAGAACTCGCCGGGCAATTATCTGATTTATTGCAAAATGAAATGGCAAAATTCTATGGAGATATTCCATTAAACCACACAAAAATAGTACTCGTACATGCGGGAAAGCGTTTAATAGAGCAGCTTTCTGAACCTGCATCTAAAGTTGCGCTCGAGCGTCTGCAAAAAATGGGCGTGCAAATTATTTTAGAAGAAACAGAAATTTTGCGCCAAGAATTGTCTGGTGAATTTGAAACCTCAGGAATCAATAATTAAACAAAACAAAAAAGCCGAAAGGCTTTTTTGTTTTGTGCTAGTATGGTACTAATGGAAACTCATCTAGCTGGCCTAAATGATAAGCAAAAAGAGGCGGCCGTGCATAAAGACGGTCCGCTTTTGATTGTGGCGGGCG
>CAYIHP010000053.1:0-5712 GCA_964363175.1 uncultured Candidatus Saccharibacteria bacterium | reverse complement strand
GCAAGCGACGTATTTATAAAATTCCTTCTTCCTGCGGGTCCGCGATTAAATAAAAATGTATCTTCTGGTAAAAAAAGAACAAACGGATACCGCCCAAAAAAAGTTACCGGAGAAACAGGGATAGAGTTCTCCTCTATCCGGAGATTCTTTGCCTCTGTTTTATATTCAATAGCGAGTTGTGAATTCTCTCCGGCATGCTCTACTTCACCTCGAAGCACAAAACTATCCTCCCCCCACATCACTAAATCTTTCAACCCTGCCCGAAAAGATTTTCCACGGAGCATAACCACAATTGCCTCTAAAAAATTGGTTTTACCGCTCGCGTTAGGAGCTAATATGGCAAGCAGTGGCGCCTCTGGGAACTCTATAGGTTCAATATGGGCAAAATTTCGAAATTGATGAGCAGAAAAGGATTGAATTTTCATACAAATAATTTTTACTGAGCCTGAATAGGCATTACTACATATACATACGCATCTTCTTTGCCTTGCCGCTTAAACACAACAGGGTCAAAGGGGCCCAAAAAGTACCCTTCACATATATTTCCCGAGAAATGCGCTATTCCATCCATAAGATACTGAATATTCATAAGCACATCCACATCGTCCCCATCTCCCTCGCAATGTAAAACAACCTCACCTTGTCCCATTTCTCCGCCCGCAACACGAGCAGTGAGCAGCCCATCCTTTGGTCGAATAGAGAGAGAAACACGCCGAGATTCTTTTGGTAAAAACACAGATAATGTTTTCAGTGCCCGAAGAAACTCATCTTTCTCTATCTGAATATGCGTATTGTGTCCAACAGGGATAATATCTTCATATTTTGGGTATTCCCCATCAACTAAACGAGAAGTAACATGTATATCCCCAGATACAAAAGATACGTAATTATCATGGAGGGAAATAACTATTTCATCCTGAGCATGAAATAGTCGAACCACTTCTTGCGCTGAGGCTAAGGGAAGTAATAACGAAAAATCAATCGAAGACTGTAGCACTGCCGTGTATTCCGCTAGCCGGAAACTATCTGTTGCCGCCACGTGGATACCTCCATCTTTTACCACAATACTTACACTTCGAATTTCTGGACGCGTCTCTTCCCTTGCTGCAGAAAATACCGTCTGACTCACCGCACTACAAAAGATAGCCCCAGGAACTTTTACAACGCCCTCAGTCGCACCTTCTGGTAGTAATGGGTACTCATCAGGGTCTCCTGATAAAAATTGGGCAGTAAAGCCTTTTGCCGTCACAAATAAGCGTCCTTCCTTTTCTTCTAGTACAACAGGGCTTGTTTTTGGGAGTTGCTGGATATAATCCATAAAGCGCCTAGCAGGTATCACACAACTTCCCTCTTGATCCATCTTCCCTCCAATACTAGAAATAACACCGATTTCTAAATCCGTAGTGGTAAGCGATAAAACATTATTATCTACTCGCAATAAGATATTTTGCAAAATAGGAAGCTGAGAATTCCTTCCAGCAATGGGTGCTGCTTGCGATACCCCCCGCAGTAAGTTTTCTTGAGTGCACGTAAACTTCATAATCTAATATAAGTATAGTTATATGTTGTAGTAGTAAGGGAAAAATCTGTGTATAAAGGGAAAATATTGCTTCATAGAGATATATAGTGATTGGAAAAGATGTGGAAAATAATTATTTTTCTGTGGGTAAGTTGTGAATACTTTTTTTTGCGTTGTGTATGGTTTGGGATAACTGAAAAACATATCCACGAGTTATCCCCGTATATACTCCGCTTATCCATATATTACCCACATCATGCATATATACGTTCTCGTAAAAAACTAATTTCCTGAGAAAGTTCCTCGTCTTGCTCTATAAGCCGTTCTATTTTTTCACAGGCGTGCATTGCGGTGGTGTGGTCTCTCCCACTGAAGTGGTCACCAATAGAAGGGAATGACATACTGCTTTCTTTTCGTAATAAATACATTGCGATTTGTCTTGGACGAACTATTTCTTTTTTTCTTGATTTTCCCTTAAGTTCTACGTTGGGAATATTGTAATATGAGCTTACTGCAGTGATAATCTCGTCTATGTTTATTGTTTTTCGTTGAGGTTTTTCAAGAATGTCTTTGAGTATTTGTTTTGTGTATTCAATAGTTGCTCGTGTTTTATGGAGATCACAATATGCTGCCACCCTATTTAGGGCACCTTCCAGTTCGCGAACGTTGCTTTGGATGTTTTTTGCAATAAATGAGAGAGCATCTTGGTCGATTGGCACGTGTTGTAAGTCTCTTTTTTCTTCTAGTATGGCCAACCTTGTTTCATAGTCTGGTTTTTTAACATCAGCTACCATTCCTGCGGAAAGCCGAGATAGAAGTCTCTCTTGAAGGGTTGATATAGCGCTTGGGGGCCGATCGCTACTTAAAATAAGCTGCTTGTTTTGCCCATGGAGTGAATTAAATGTGTAGAATAGCTCTTCTTGTGTTTTATCTTTGCCAGCAAAAAACTGTATATCGTCAATAATAAGCACGTCGATATTGCGGTATCTCTTTTTAAATTCTGCTGTTGTGTGGTGTTTTAACGAATCAACGAACTCGTTCGTAAACTTTTCTGATGCTACATATAAAACGGTAAAGTTTGGGTTTGCTTCCTGGATAGCGTTTCCAACGGCTTGTAAGAGGTGAGTTTTCCCTAACCCTACTCCCCCGTAAATAAAGAGCGGGTTATACGCTTCCCCTGGTCGAGCCGCAACCGCTCTACACGCCGCATGAGCTATTTCATTGCTTGTACCTACTACGAATGTATCGAATGTATAGTTTTTGTTAAATGGAATAGAGGAGGAGTGTGTGGTCTCTTTTGCCCCGATTTTTTCGAAGGATGTATGAGGTGAAGCGCTCTGGGTAGTTGTTTGCTCTGGTTTTTGATTTTTTTGCGCAATAATACGCATATTTTTTTTAATAATACGTTTTTCTGTTGATTGTGATGCAATAGAAAACCGAACTTCGGCTATCTTTGGGTCAATCCCTTGGAGCGTTTCTAGAATAATGGGTCTGTATTTCTTTGAAAGCCACTCATAGGCGAATGGGTTTTTTGTTTCAATAAGCAACACGTCTCCTGTTCTATCTTTTACGCTTGTGTTGCGGAACCAGGTAAGAAAGTTACTTTGGCTCACTTTTAGCTCGAGTTGGTCGAGGGCTACTTTCCATATTTGGTCATCTTTCATATGCAAAAAATATCGTATCATGGTTATCCACAGGTATGGAAGTGCCTAGATCTTTAAATTGTGGAAAATGTGTTAATAAGATGTGGACAAGGTAAATACTTGACTTAGCAGGGCCAATACGTCATCATCATCTCATGCCAAAACGAACCTACCAACCAAGCAAACGTCGCCGCGCAAGACGGTTTGGGTTCCTTGCTAGAAAGCGGAACAATGGGAATGTTCTTTCTCGTCGTCGAAAGCGCGGGAGAGCGCAACTTGTTCCCAAGCAGTAGACATGCTTGCTCGAAAAAACCGTCTCACTAAATCGATTGATATTGAGAATGTGGTTGTGCGAGGTACTCGGGTGCGAGGAAAGAATATAGCTATATATAGTGCCGTAAACACACTTCCTGTGGTGCGGTTTGCATGCGTGGCCGGAAAAAAGGTACATGCCAGTTCTGTGGTTCGGCACCGTGTGCAGCGCAAAATCCGAGCAGCGTGTGCCTCTGTAATTACCTCTTTCCGAGGTTCTTATGATATTGTTGTTGTGGCGCAGTCAGAGGATGTTTCTTCTATGAGCATTCCAGATATAGCCCGTGAAATTATAAAAGGCCTGCCAAATATATGAATATTTTTTCTCTTGTTTTTACGGAAGGGTTATACCGACCACTACTTAACCTCCTTATTGGTAGTACAAATATATTACCTTCCCATAGTGTTGGTTTTGCAATCATATTAGTAACAATAATTGTTCGCTTGATACTACTCCCCTCGTTTCTGCACCAGGCGAGTACCATGCGCAAAAATCAAGAGAAGATGGCGGCTATTCAACACAAGATAGATGAGCTGAAGAGAGCGCATAAAGACGATAAAGCGAAACAAGCGCAAGAAACCATGCGTATTTATAAAGAAGCCGGAATTAACCCTGCGGGCGGACTTTTACCTATTTTTCTCCAGTTGCCAGTCCTTATTGCGCTGTACCAAGTATTTTTTTCCGGGCTTACTCCAGATACATACCACTATTTGTATTCATTCGTTGCTCACCCAACAAGTTTAAGTTTTTTGTTTTTTGGGATAGATTTAGGTGCTCCGAGCTTTCTATTGGGGGTAATTGCGGGTGTGTTCCAGTTTATTCAAATGCGATATTTGGCTCCTGCACCGCAGAACAGTCCTGGTGCGAATGAAGAAACAGCAAAAATGATGGCATCGATGCAAAAAAATATGATGTACATATTCCCTGCCATGACCATCTTTATTGCTCTGCGACTCCCCGCAGCTCTTGCGTTGTACTGGACGGTCTCTACATTATTCGGAATTCTTCAGCAACTTATCGTAAAGCGCTCATTAAAATTGGTAGATAACCCACCAAATATATGATTGATAATCCCGCAAATGCACTTATTGCAGAGCACATCCGCAGATTTATGAATGTTTTAGGGATGCAGGATGTTCACTTGGAGTGTCATACGGAAGAGCCTGGGATGCTTCGGATATCTATTATTGCAGGACCCGAGGGTAAAATGTTAATTGGTGCTCAGGGAGCAAGCCTGAATGCACTCCAGCACATCATCCGTTGCGTACTTCGGAAGCATATTGCAGAAGATGTACATATTTGGGTTGATGTGAACGGGTATCGTGTACGCAGAGAACGCACCTTATTTGAATTTGCTACAGAGGTTGCAAAGCGCGCACAAAGAACGGGTAAACAAATTACGCTTTCGCCCATGAATGCAATTGACCGTCGCATTATCCATACTGCCCTTGCTTCGCATAAAGATGTGCTTACGGAAAGTATTGGAGACGCAGCGCAGCGCCGTGTAGTGGTTCGTCCTGTATTTTTATAAATGGGTCAGTCAATTTTTACGAATGTTTTTATTGCGACCGTAAGTCGTGTTGTCGTCGTGGTTTTGGGGATTACTGTAACCGCGGTAACCGCAAGAATTATTTCAGCAGAAAGTTTTGGCATGTATTCCTTACTCCTCACGATTGGTACGTTTTTGCAGCTGTTTGCTGACTTTGGACTGTATTTAACCGCTAGTTACGAACTTGGGGCGGCTGCGCAGCAAAGAGAGTCTGTGATGCGTCATATCGTTTCACTCCGCCTTGCTCTTTTGGGACTTTTTTTCACACTCGGGTTTATTTCTTTTTTATTTATTCCTTCCGCAAAGGGCTTTGTAACTATTTTTGTGCTTCTGCTCTTTGGTCTGGTATTTCAATCAATGAGCCAGCTTATGATGGGGGTATTTCAGGCATATGGAGATGTTTGGAAAGCAACCGTAGGAGATGTTTTGGGGCGAGTAGCTCAGGTCAGTATCCTTGGGTATGTTTTTTATGGCCACCGACAGGATGGTCTTTTGGGGATAGCAATTGCGTTTATGGCGAGTTTGTTTATCGCATGGGCTGCGCACTCCCTGCTTATTCCTCGGCGGGTACGTTTTTTTCCGAAAGTATCCATTGCGGCATGGCGATATCTTGTAAAAACTTCCTGGCCGATTGGCATTATGCTTGTGCTCAATGTTATTTATTTCCGGAGCGATATTGTTATTCTCC
>CAYIHP010000052.1:0-5794 GCA_964363175.1 uncultured Candidatus Saccharibacteria bacterium | reverse complement strand
TGTCGGCGTTGTAGCTGCGCCTGCAGAACAAACTTCTTCTATAAAAATACCCGAAGAAATTCTTGCCTTGTCAAAAAAGCGAGAACAAGCAAAGCAAGATAAAAATTATAGCGAAGCAGACACACTTAGAACACAAATAGAAACAGCGGGTTTTTCAATTCAAGACACTCCCGAAGGGCCAAGGATAGCCAAAAAATGACATCAAAATTATATCCACACGTTATACACTTACCCCGCTAAAAACGGGGGGGTATAGTAAACAGTACGTATGCCTGGAAAAGAACTTCGTATATCTCCTCATAACTCCGAAGCAGAGGAATCTGTTTTGGGCAGTTTGCTGATTGATAAAAATGCAATTGTAAAAGTTGCAGACTGGATTGCTGCCCACGATTTTTATCATCATAACAATGCGGTGATATACGATGCGATGATCAACCTATATAGCAAAGGTGACCCGATTGATATTTTATCTGTCATTAGCTATCTCAAAGAGAAAAAGGAACTGAAAAATATTGGAGGAAAAAGTGCCATTACCTACCTTGCCACCGTGGTTCCTACGGCTGGGAACGTGGTGCATTATGGGCAACTCGTGCAAAGAAATGCTACAAGGCGTCGCCTTATATCTGCTGCATCAGATATTGCAGAACTGGGGTTTGCAGAAGCAGAAGATATTGAAACAGTGATGGATCAAGCGGAACACAAACTCTTTTCTGTTTCCGAAGGCCATAAAGGTGACCACTTCACTCCCCTTTCCAGCGCCTTAGAAGAAGCATTTGTGCGTATCGATAGATTACATAAAGGAGACGGCGCTCTGCGAGGTGTGCCGACGGGCTTTCCGAGCCTGGATAAAAAACTGGCTGGTTGGCAAAAGTCAGACCTTGTTATCTTGGCTGCTCGCCCAAGCGTTGGGAAAACGACGCTTGCCCTCGATTTTGCACGCCATGCCGCACTTGCCGGTCATAAAGTAGGAGTGTTCAGCCTAGAAATGTCAAAAGACCAATTAGTAGACCGCATGCTTGCGGCTCATGCACATGTAGATTTGTGGAGGCTTCGCACGGGGAAATTAACAACGGGCGGAGCAGATGATGATTTTATTCGCCTGGGCGATGCTATTTCCGATTTGTCACAAGCAACGCTGTATATCGACGATAACGCTTCTTCCAATATTATGGGGATGCGAACTATGGCAAGACGTCTACAAAGTGAGCATGGGCTTGATCTTTTGATTATAGATTATTTACAGCTGATGGAATCCAGCAGATACACGGATAATCGCGTACAAGAAGTTTCTGCAATTTCCAGGGGACTTAAAAAACTCGCCATAGAACTGCAGGTTCCCGTACTTGCGCTCTCTCAGCTTTCTCGTGCCGTAGAAAATAGAACAGACCAGCGGCCAAAACTATCAGATCTTCGTGAGAGCGGATCGATAGAACAAGATGCGGATATAGTCATGTTCTTACATCGCCAACCATGGGAAGGCGAAGAAAGGCCAGAAATTATGGAAGTAGACCTCTTGATTGAAAAACATCGTAACGGACCAACGGGAGATATTCCGCTCCAATTTAACACGCAACATGTGAGCTATTCAGAAATGGAAACATTCCATATGGAAGAACAGGCTCCAGCGATGCGAGTACGTGTATAGTTTTTTATGCCAGCAGTACTTCCAAAAGCAGTGCGTGAATTAACACAAGAACTCACTTCCCTTCCTGGGGTTGGGATGAAAACGGCACAACGTTTAGCGCTTCATATATTGCGCCAACAGCGCGTGGCTACTGATCGCCTTGCGCAAGCTATTGCAACGCTTCATGACAAAGTACAAACGTGTTCTGTATGTTTTTCTCTTGCTGACGATGCTATATGCAATATCTGCAAAGACACGACGCGCAATAAAACAACGTTATGTATAGTTGAAGACGCATTGGACGTAGAAGCTATCGAACGCACTGGCTCATATACTGGTGTATACCACGTGCTTGGAGGGTTACTATCCCCTCTTGCCGGGATAGGCGCAGATCAACTCACGCTCAGCGAGCTTATTTCCCGTGCGGAAAAAGAATCTATTTCTGAAGTTATTATTGCGCTGGAACACAGTATGGAAGGCGAAGCTACCACGCGGCATATTATGTCGTATGTAAAAGACTTAAATATCCCAGTAACCCGCTTAGCCCGAGGTCTTCCAACGGGAGGAGACATCGAATTCGCAGATGCGCTAACATTAAATGCGGCGTTTTCTGGACGAACAAAGGTATAGTAGCTCGTAAGTCGTCATTCTCGCGAAAGCGAGAATCCAGAATGGAAAGATCTGTATTCTGATATCCTTTCACTCTAACGACGTGGATCCCCGTTTTCAAGGGGATAACGTGCTAGTTGTTACGCGCCTATTTTTCCAATCTCAACTTCCGTAACTGGCTGTTTGTGGCCAAAATAATGCACGTTGCGTTTTTTTGGTTTCATTCGTACCCCAGTAACTTTTGGAAGTCTTACTTGCCCAACGATTTTTCCTGCAACGGTTGCGCCCTCTACAAACGGCGACCCAACTGCAACCTTGCCTTCATCTGCAGTTAGTAATACTTCAGAAAAAGTCACGTCCGTGCCTTCTTCACCCAGCATTCTGTCCACAACCATAATATCCCCCTCATGGACTACGTATTGCTTTCCGCCAGTTTTGATTACAGCTGTTTTCATAGAATAGGTGAAGTATCGCTTACTACTGTATTTTCGTCAATCCCATATTCCTCGGCCTTCCCTGCCCCTACCTCCAGAACAGCGTCCACTGGTTCTGGACTTGTATACCTGGGTAATTCTTCGTCTTGTGTATCTAGGGGAAAGCTTGGCGCGTTCTTTTCTATCCCAACAACGCGATTATCTTGTATCCAGATTAAATCTATGGGAATAACCATGTTTTTCATCCAAAACGTTTGCGTACTACTATCTTCGAACTGAAAATACATCCCGGCATTTTCGGGAATACCCGTACACCCGCCAAGTCCTTTTGATCGTTTTTCTGGCGTATTTGCAAGTGCAAGATTAATTGTTTGCTTGGGAGTTTGAAGAGTTGCTTCGTTGAAGTTGGTGCAGGGGTTGGTGTAAGAAAATTTGAATGCAACAAAAATAATCCCGCACAGAAAAGCGGACGCTACGACAGCCCTCACCCACCCGCCCCTTGGCGTGGTGCCCTCTCCCCCATATGGGGAGAGGGGAGACTCTTTGCGCTCTACTCCCCCCTTCATACCCTTTTCATAGTTATCGCTCGGCTTGCAAAAAACACACACGCAAATAACACAAGAACGATTATTTTAATTTGCGTTGGCGCAATAACTGCAACTACGCCGAGTAGCGCCGTTATACCCCCAAGTATAATCAAAATTCCCCACGGGGATACTCCCGCTGTCTGTAGACGGTGATGAATGTGCGAAGTGGTATCGCCTTTGGTTGGATTTTTTTTAGTTGCTAATCGATACAACACGACAAACAGGCCGTCAAGCACGGGAATGGCAAGTACTATAAATGCCGTTGCTATTTTTCCTCCACCAAGCATTGCCGTCATTCCAATAAACAGCCCAAGAAACCAACTTCCACTCGT
Organism: uncultured Candidatus Saccharibacteria bacterium; assembly: GCA_964363175.1. GTDB lineage: Bacteria > Patescibacteriota > Andersenbacteria > UBA10190 > UBA10190 > HO2-45-11b. The sequence goes on along the minus strand of CAYIHP010000052.1, from coordinate 2,208 downwards.
GCCCAAATACACTCTCGCAGGAGGCGCATTCCATAGGAAAAATGCAAGCAATGCGCCAATTGCAATAAGCGACAATACAAGCGTTTGCACATCTTGCGTTGCGGGTAACAGACTAATACATGCAAGTACAACGAATGCAATAATTCCAACTCCCGTGGCAAGGCCATCTGTGCCGTCTAAGAAGTTCATTGCGTTCATGCATATAAGCAACCAAATAAATGCTAATACACCGCCCACACCAAGCATTATTACCCCACTTCCAAACGGATTACTTACATACGGTATGACCCATCCAAAATATACCGCCCATGCAGCTATGCAAGCTTGCCAAAACAATTGTTTTTTGACCGTCAGTGTATAGTCCTCATCTAAACGGCCAATAAGAATAATCATGCAAGTTGCGCCTATGAGTCCCCAGACTAGGGAAGTATTATGCAAAATAAAAACAGCGGGTATGGCAATAAGTAATGCAAGCAGCCAACCAATATAATAAATAGGCTTCCCGGTAGAATATACTCGAAACGATATAGGGCGTTTTTTTATTACAAGATGCAGCACCATATACATACCAACAAAAACCCCGAGCAGGAGGATAAAATGCCACGGAAAAATAATACTAGTATCGAATATCATATGGCCTCTACACCTTTTGCCGTTACTCGTTTGCGGGTTTTTTGCATCACGTTAAAGTTCAAGTCTCTTCCAAACATCAGCCTTGTTTCAGAATCCAGTGCAGGAAATGCAGATAACAACGTCGCAATAAGCGGAACAAGTGCCCACTGCAAAATAATAAGAAGATACCTCCACGGCCCGTAATGTTGCGGTTTATGAGGGAGCAACAAAATGGTGAGCGTTGCGGATAAAATTAAACCAGACATGGCGATTGTCATGAGCGTTCTGGTAATAAACGGTAAACTGTACGACAAAAATGTTTGATGAAACACCGGGTTTCCAAAAAGAACGGGTATCCACCCCAACACCGCAACGATGATTGCAGCCGTAGCCCATGAGTAATGTCCTTCAAGTGTACGGAACGTATAGTTGAATTTCGTTTTCAGAGGAATTTTTTTGTTATGCAAAAATCCTTCCATTAAATACGGGAAATTTTCTATCCCCCACGCCCATCGTCGTTTTTGTTTATATTGATTCATCAGCGTTTGCCACCACGTAGGGGCTAACGCGGCATCCATAGATACGGTGGTATAGAGTGGAATTGTTCGATAATCGCCATCATATCGCAAGAGGCATTGCCAAAATATTCGGGAATCTTCCGAAATGATATTGCGCTGCCAATACCCTACATCGTGAAGAGCCCTGAGTGTCATAGAATGGCTAGAAAACGTCACCAAGCGTTCCGGCCTGGTGGACTCAATCATCTGCCAAAACGTAGAACCCATAGCCACAACGCGTGAAAATGACGGAGCGTCCCACAGATTATTGTTGTATACAGGAATTGGTTGGTAGCTTGCGCGGTATGGATTTTCACTGGTAACAAATACATACGTAAGATATGAAAAATATTCTTTCGACACCACGGTATCACTATCGAAATTACTGACCAGCACCATATCTTCTGAAATTTTTTGCGCTGCAAGTTTTTTCTCTATCTGCTGTAAACCCCAAGTTGCGTTTGCACTTTTCACCCTCTTTTCCCCTTCTATGCCATCAGGGTGAAATGCAGTAAGAAATGTTTTAAACTCTGATCCAAATTCTTTCGTAAGTGTTTTTGCGCGTTCTTTTGCTTTTTCTCCTGCGCGCTCTTCAAGCCCCACAACAACATGCATGCGTTCTTTCGGATAATCTGTTTTTGTAAGAGCTTCTATTGATGTTCGAAGTACATGAATAGATTCGTCATATGTTGGAATAACAACTACGTGGTGCACCGTGTTCCAATCCATCAAATACTTACTCTCTCGTAAGCGTCCTAACCAATCAATAGATCGATATTCTTTGAGACGCCGATATGCATACATTAAATGAATAGACATGTATATAATGCGAATCAACAAATATACGTCGTACCCAATCACAAATATCGCGATCCAAAACGGGAGCACAAACGCCAGCACCATGAGGCCAATTAACGTTCCCCACGATAAAAACCCCGGAAGTATTTCCCACACCCGTCTGCGCACCGCTTCTACGTTTACTTCAATATCTACACGGCTTTTCATACAAGAGATTTTTTACGTATTAAAGCTCAGAAGA
>CAYIHP010000051.1:0-5893 GCA_964363175.1 uncultured Candidatus Saccharibacteria bacterium | reverse complement strand
CAAGTTGCCGAGAAAGTACAATAGTAGAATCCAAATGACTAAACGTGGTAGCAGGTGCAGGGTCCGTTACATCGTCTGCTGGAACATATACCGCTTGTACAGATGTAATAGAGCCATGCTTGGTTGAAGTGATGCGCTCTTGCAGCATTCCCATTTCATGTGCGAGCGTGGGTTGATACCCAACTGCAGAAGGTAAGCGCCCAAGCAGTGCGGATACTTCTGCACCAGCCTGGGTAAATCGAAAAATATTATCAACAAAGAGAAGAACGTCTTGTCCTTTGTCTCGGAACGATTCTGCCATAGTAAGCGCAGAAAGCCCTACGCGCAAACGCGCTCCGGGCGGTTCATTCATTTGTCCAAATACGAGCGCCGTTTTCTCAAGCACACCCGATGAGGCCATTTCATGATATAAATCGTTTCCTTCTCTTGTACGTTCCCCCACCCCCGCAAACACGGAAATCCCATGATGCGCCCGCGCAATATTATGGATAAGCTCTGTGATGAGCACCGTTTTCCCTACCCCTGCTCCTCCAAATAATCCGACTTTTCCGCCTCGAGTAATAGGCGCAATTAAATCGATAACTTTAATACCTGTTTCAAATAACTCGACAGACGTATTTTGCTCTGAAATTGTTGGGGCGCTGCGATGAATAGGCGCTCTATCTGTAAACGCATCTTCTTTTCCATCAATGGGTTTACCCACCACGTTAAACATGCGCCCAAGCGTTTGATCGCCAACCGGTACTAAAATAGGGTTTTTAGTATCAGTAAGTACATCGCCTCTCTTTAATCCATCAGTTGCCCCAAGCGCAATTGCTCTCACCGTCTGCCTGCCAACATGTTGCATCACTTCAAACACTGTTTCCTCACCCGTCAAAGACGTATACATAAGTGCATGAGAAATTGCGGGTAAATCTTTTACAAACTCTACATCAACAACTACTCCGATAAGTTGTATAATAGTTCCCGTATTTTTTGTTTTTTTGTTCATAGAAAATTGGATGGGTTACAAAATAGCCTCTGCTCCTGCTGAAATTTCTGCAAGCTCGGCAGTTACTCCTGCTTGCCGTGCGCCGTTGTATTCCAAAGTTAAAGAGTCAATCACATCGCTGGCATTATCAGATGCATTGTGCATTGCCACCATGCGAGACGCATGCTCACTTGCAGCGGATTCTATGCTTGCTTGAAATACCTGAACCTCCACAAAACGCGGAACAATATACTCCAGAAGTTCGTGCGCAGAAGGCTCAAGCGATATTGTTTCATCGCGTAGTCTATAAACATCGGGAGTGTCTCGCATCGGCACAGGAAGAATCGTACGCGACGTAGTTTCTTGAGAACTTAAGGAGTGAAAATCCGTGTACACCAGCACAACGCGCCCAATAGTTTTTTCTTGAAACAATTTCATCGCAGTACGAGCAATAGGAGAAATTTCTGCAATTGTTGGATGATGCTGCCATGAATTATATATGCCAATAATATCAAACGAATGCGTAAGTCGTGCAAGCAATTGCCCGCCACGTTTTCCAATAATAATGAGCTTTGCCTGAGGTTCACTGCCAACAGCTTTGATCATTTCTTTCAGTACGTTTGTTGTATATGCACCCGCCAGTCCTCGATCTGATGTAAACACTATATAAAGGGCAGGAGATGATACATTTTCCATAAAAAACGGATGCTCCTCGGGAACGAGTGCCCGAAGATGCGACAGCGCTTCGCGCGCCCCATTGGCGTACAACCTTGAAAGTGCAGCTGCTTCTTGCGCACGCGCAAGCTTACTTGCCGCAACCATTTCCATGGCTCCGGTTATTTGGCCAATATTCTTCACCGACTTCATTCTGCGCTTGATGGAATGGATTTTTGCCATAGATTGAGTATTTCTTTCATTTCTTCTATTGAAGGAGTGGTATCTTGTATCTGGTCCAGAAGCGCCTGTTTCGCCTGTTGCATATATTCAAGAGGAATACCGTCAAATAATCCTTCCGTACCTGCCAGTAACAGAGCATATTGCGTAGCAATTGACATGGGAGAAAACTGATCTTGTTTTAAAAGTTCCGTCAGGCGCTGCCCCCGCTGAATTTTTTGCGTGGTGTCTGCATCTAAATCTGTTGCCAATTGCGCAAATGCGGCAAGGTCCCGATACTGCGCAAGTGTTAAGCGAAGCCCTTTCGCAACCTGTTTCATATCCTTGTTTTGCGCAGCGCCCCCAACACGAGATACGGATAGTCCAGCATTTATCGCGGGACGAACTCCCTGATGAAATAAACTGGATTCCAAGTAGATTTGACCATCCGTAATAGAAATAACGTTTGTAGGAATGTATGCGGATACATCGCTGCCCTGCGTTTCAATAATAGGAAGTGCGGTGAGCGAACCTCCACCTTTTGCTTCCGCCATTTTTGCTGCACGTTCGAGTAGCCTGGAATGCACATAAAATATATCTCCCGGGTATGCTTCGCGGCCGGGCGGACGCCGCAGTAACACAGAAACGTGGCGATACGCCCATGCATGCCGAGTTAAATCATCGTAAATAATGAGGGCATGTTTTCCATTATCCCGAAAATATTCTCCCATTGCGCACCCGGCATATGGTGCAATATATTGCAGTGCTGCGGGATCGGAGGAGGAAGTGGCGACAATAATTGCAGAAGAAAGAGCGCCCTCTTTCCGTAAACGTTCTGCCATGCGCGCAACCGTACTTTGTTTTTGTCCAATTGCTACATAGATGCTAATCACTCCAGAATTCGTTCGATGCTGCTGCAGCATCGTATCAAAAGCAATTGCCGTCTTACCAGTTTGCCGATCACCAATGATTAATTCGCGCTGCCCACGACCAATGGGAACCATTGCATCAATTGCAACAATACCAGTAGAAAGCGGTTCATAAACTCCCTGCCTGTCAATAACCCCCGGAGCAATCGCTTCTACCGGACGCACCTCAAGAGTCTCAATTGGTCCAAGATTGTCGAGCGGACGCCCTAATGGATCTATGATTCTACCAACTAAGCCTTCTCCTACTGGGACAGAAAAAATCTTTCCCGTTGTTCTCGCACGCGCTCCCGCTTTGATATGCACTTCCTCCCCCAATACCACAGCTCCAATTTTGTCTTCTTCTAAATTTAATGCAAATGCTTGCATCACTTCCCCGGTATCTGTATCAATTTCGATAATTTCATGAAATCCGCAGCTCTTCAGACCCCACACCCAAGCTATACCGTCACTCATGCTCATCACAATACCCCGCTCCGCAATATCGGGAGCGTCACTAATATTATTAATAGCGAGTAAAATCTCTCGTGAAATTTCGTCTGCAGAAATGATTGGTTGTTTTTTCATAAAATAGATTGCAATGAACCGTGTACAGAAAACGTATACGTGTGAGTAGCAGTTTGCACTACTGCACCCCCAATAAGGGTTACGTCAATAGTATACGAAATCACGTGTGCATGCTCCATGTGCTCTGCCTTCTGAATATATGAAGCAATTATTTGTTGCATTTTTTTTGATAATTTACGAGCACTGCTTACATGGGCAAGCACAATGCTCTCTGTAAAGGCAGAACGTGCTGCCACATCCTCACTAAACTTTTCAATATCGCGACCTTTCCTTTGCGTAAGCAACAGCGGCGCAAATGCTCGTGCAAGATCTTTGTGCGAATACTTATCAGCAAGATCAACGTAGACGCGAGCAAGTTGGTGCTGTGAATATTTCATAGTAATGATCGCTCAATAAAACGAAGATCATCTTTGCTCGTCATACGATCCCCCAACATTTTCTCTGCGGCCGCGACGACAAGTGTTGCGGTCTCGTGCTTGAGTGCTGTGCGAGCTTCATGCACATTTTTATCCAGCTTCACCTGCGCTGCCACAAACATCATTTGCGATTCCGCTTCAGCCTGTTCAAAAGCTTCTTGCACAATATCCGCAGCACGCTTTCCTGCATCATGGATAATATCGTGAGCTTTTGTTCGAGACACATCAAGAATTTCTTGCGCCTCTTTGTGCGCGCGTGCGAGCCGCTGCTTAATCTCGGCAGCATTTTTCATCTGTTCGTCTATTGTTCGCTTTCGTTCTTCCAAAACACGAATAATGGCAGGGTACGCAAATATACGAAGCACGGTAAGCAGCACGACAAAATTCAGCAGCTGAAATATAAATGCACTCCAACTAATTCCCAGTGCAGCAATGCCGACAGCTTCCATGAAACTATATTACGCAAATTTCAATACCAATGCGATCACGAGCGCATAGATGGCGATTGCTTCCGCAAATGCCACAATCAACACAAGTGGTGTTTGGATTTTTTCTGCCACTTCTGGATTACGCCCAATTGCTTCCATTGCAGACTTTCCAATGAGCCCAATTGCAAGAGCAGGAAGCGCAGTCCCAACTGCAATGGTGACTGCTGGAGCAATTTCTCGCACTACTTGTACTATAACTTCTTCAGCCATATAACATATATATATTAAAAATTAAAACATTACTCTACTGCTTCCCCTATAGTATGAACGGTACCATGCGACGAAGCGATACCAAAGAACACAACAGTAAGAAGCGTAAAAACAAAGGCCTGAATAAATCCGACAAAAATCTCGAGAAAAAAGAAGGGAAGCGGAGCCACAAGTGGTGCAATTGCAGAAATCACAATAAGCAACACTTCTCCTGCAAAAATATTTCCGAACAATCGAAATGCGAATGAAAGTACTTTAGAAATATCGGAAGTCAGCTCAAGCATTCCAATAAATAGCAAAACTGGGTTGAAACTTACGTATTTCTTTATGTGAGACACAATACCAAGCTCCTTAATCGCATACGCATGAACAAGAACAAGCGAAATTACCGCGAGCGCAAGTGTGGCATTTAAGTCTGCTGTCATTCCGCGAAATACTGGAATACCTCCTATATGAATAGATCCCACCCCAGGCAAAAGCCCTATCCAATTATTTATCAAAACAAAAAAGAATATTGTGATCGCAATCGGGAAAAATCGAATTGCTTTTTGCCTGTCATGAGAAACACTTTCTATGAGGGATAAAATCCAATCGCTTGCGCTATCAACAACGCCCCGCATGCCCGTGGCTGGAGAAAGGGACATGTTTCGAGCCAGTGCCACAACAAGAATAGCTACCCCAGTAGATGCCACAACGCCCGTTATCATAGAGTTTGTTATAGACACGCCCCAAAGTTTGAATAGTTCTTGCGCTGCGAGTGAAATATGAATATCCATATTATTTTTTTATAATGCGCGCAAGAAGCAACGCAGAAATACAGGCAGATACAAACAGCGCCCCGAGGGTCGCCATCGGGAGACTTCCATATTTTTTATCAACATAAACGGCCAACGGCACAAGCACCGCAACCGGAACGATAATAATAACGCTTATACGAGCAATAATTGCAGAAAGAGACATTGTTTCCATATTGCTGTATGCGTACCAATTAATCACTCCCTGTCAAGATAAGATCGGGTTGACAAAAATAATATTGCCTTGTGCTTCTACAGCACAAAAATTCCGTAGCGCTCTTGTCTATTTAGAGTATAGTTATACATAGATATAACTTTTAACCTTTTACAATACATCCTATGGGAATTATTTTCACACTTATTTTTGGAGGGTTAGTTGGGTGGGTCGCATCCCTTATTATGGGAACAGATGGTCAGCAAGGCATTATCTTAAATATAGTTGTTGGAGTAATTGGCGCATTTGTTGGTAGTTGGATTATGGGAATGATGGGTGGCAGCACATCCACAGGGTTTGACCTATACGGTTTCTTAGTGGCGCTGCTCGGTGCTTGCGTCCTTCTAGGAGTGCTAAAATTCATAAGAAGATAGCATTAACATATAATCGCTGTGTAAACCGCACTTGTTTTTAAGCCAGATGCGGTTTTTCTTT
>CAYIHP010000050.1:0-6008 GCA_964363175.1 uncultured Candidatus Saccharibacteria bacterium | reverse complement strand
AGATGCCGTTTGTTGGAAATAAACGGCTCTTCTCTTGGATTCATGACAACTTCGTTGTGGATGTGAGCGGAATGAAACTCAAAAAAGAAAAAGGTAGCAAGATGCAATTCTTATTAATGCAAGTTGGTGTAAATGGCTGTGGCAGTTGGGCGGAGATAGTGGATCTCACCCAATTGCCTTATGAAAAGTGCGCGCTTCTGAGTGATGACGGCGGCCCAAGCGCGGGCGTCGTTCTGCTCAGTTGTCACGACACCCGAGACGGTGCGGTGTTCGCGGCTTGCCAGCGCAACTTGGAAGTTAAATAATTCTCGCGGTCGAGCATATTTCGTTGTATGACTTGACCGCTCCTTTCTCAAGCCAATCACACCGTGTGAAAAGCTTGAGCGAAGGATCGAAACAAACAAGGAATAAAAAAATATGAAAACCCATTCGATTTCAAAAAAAATCTCGGCTTGGAAAAAACAAATCAAAACCGATTCGCAATGGTGGGCGATTGTTGAGGAGTTTGCTCGGGAAATGACAAGTTTCATGGAAAGCTCCAAGGACATCAGTGCCGAATCGCAGAACTTTCTTGATGAAGCTGTGGTTTACTTGGATTTCAGCATTTGGCTGAACGATTATGCGGAGATGGGGGAAATAGTTTTTTGCGAAGATTCCCGCTGGGAAAAGTTCGAGTTCGCGTTGCTCGAAATTCACAACAAGCTCTCTTCTGTTTACGGTAAGCTCAGAAAAAGCGATTAGAAACCATTTTTTCTCAAGCTCATCAATTTTTGTGGTGGGTTTTAGGCGAAGAACAAAACAACAAGCAAAAAGGAAAAGTATGTCGACATCTTTAAATCTTGTGTTTTTTGGAGTGAAGGCAGAAACACGCGAAAACTGGGAGGGGCTAGTCTTGCTTCTCATCCAGCGTGCAGAGAGTATTGTAGAGCCCAACATTGAGAGTAGGCAATCTACGCTCAAGAAGTATGTTGATAACGTTTTGAAATTGTGCGAATTGCACGTACGATTGGGCCGCAATGCTCCAGATTTCAAAATTGATCTAACGAAGCACAGAGCATGGTCCGTACTCCAATCTCATGTTGATAGGCTCGGTGAGCATGCATGCGATGTGTGTGGGTTTCGGTTCAAAGCGGATTTTAACGCAGTATTTGTTCGTTACCTTCAAGAGGCGGGGCTATAGCACTTGAAAGGTGTTTCTTTTCTCGGTCGTTCATCTTTGTGTGGACGACCGTTCTTTTCTAAAGCCCATCATGTTGGTGGGTTTTAGGTGAAGAAAAAAACAAAACAAGAAAGAAAAAAGGAATTAAGATGAGACCAATTCAAATCTACATGCATTGCGGATTGGCGATAATGACGGCAATTGTTGCATTCATTGTCGCGTCGGTAGCGACCCCGATTCTAGCACTTTGTATCGTAGCGCCAATTGTTTGGGTGCTGGGAATAAATTGTAGTCTTGGTGAAGCGCTGTTCATTGCGACATTGCTCGTCGCCGTTCTGTTTTCTGCGGTAACCTGGTCTGCCCTCAAAAGAGCAGCAGTCATAAGAAACGTAGAAACGCCAGGCATGATCTATGCGTGGTTCGTTGGAAGTACGCTCGGTCCACTTTTGTCTTGGGCGTTCTTTATCGCTTTGTTCGAGTAAAAAGCCACTTTCGTGGTATGCGCGGTCGGATGTCTTTGTATATCCGACCGTTCTTTTCTTCAGCTCGTAACGAAAGTTGTTGCGGACTGAAGCAGAAGAATATATTGCCGCTATGCGGCTGCTGAGTAATATATAAAATCGGACTAGGAGCAAAACTCTCTCCTCAAGAAAGTTACTTCTTGGTCCGTATCATTTTTATGTATTGCCAGTAGCCTCATGGCGGTTTTCTTTACTTTCTGTATATATTCTGTATTCTAAAGAAACGCATTGGGCCTGAAGTGTAACGGTTTTGCATGTCTCCCTGTCACGGAGAAGGCAGCGGGTTCGACTCCCGTCAGGCCCGCACCGAGGTTGATTATTTACATAGATTGTGTATACTAGTAATCAAAGAAGCAGCGAAGCAGCCGAATACTTCCCTATCCCTGACATGTCTGGGTGAAGCTCTTAGGAGCCAGGGTTGGTGGCCCGTAAGGGCATAGGCTGGTCCCCCTTAAACGGGGGTCTTTTTTTGTCTAAACTTCTATAAGTAATCCAGATTGTAGCACTTTGTTTGATATGAAGAGGCTCTGACTGTATTATCTCATTATGACCGTAAAAGCATTTATACTCGGAGCATTCGCAACCATGCTGGCATCTTTGGGGATTCTTGCACTTGTCATAACGTGGATTGACCCGGTGTCTTCTATCGCGTCTTTGGCATTTCTCCTATTTTTTCTTGCATTGTTTTTGGCCGTTGCGTCGTTTTCATCTCTTATAGGATACATTGCACGATCCATTTTTTTACGCAAACAACTTTCTGCATACCGCGTGCGCCCGGCACTTCGACAGGGGGTGTTTATGGGAATATTTGTAGACTTGTTATTGTTTTTACAATTAGAGAGAATTCTCGTATGGTGGGTAGCAGCTATTATCGTACTATTTTTTATTGTAGTTGAGTTAGTATTTATATCGTATGACAAATACGGAACAACAAATCAAGGAATTGGGGAACCAAGCTAAGGGTGAGCTTGCTGCTGCTCAGGACGCTCACAGCCTCGAAGCTTGGCGGGTTTTGTATATTGGACGAAGCGGGCAAGTTACGGCAATATTGCGTGGTGTAAAAAATTTGAGCGAAGAAGAAAAAAGAATTGTTGGTAAAGAAGCAAATGCGTTGAGACGCGAGCTCGAAGAGTTATACCAAGAAAAACAGGAAAGATTGCACAATAAGATTTCGGGAGATCGTTCTAAAATTCTCCCACCCCCTCTAACTCCCCCTCGGGCAGGGGGAGAAACTGCTACGGGCTCTCTGCATCCGTTAACGCTCAGCATGAATCGCATCATCGAAATATTTTCCGCAATGGGTTTTATTATTGCGGATGGACCTGAGGTAGAAGAAGGAAAATATAATTTTGATGCATTAAATATTCCACTTGATCACCCAGCACGCGGAGAAGGGGATACGTTTATGATTGATCCGAAAAGTATTGGTGGTGAAAAAGATATTGTGCTTCGTACGCAAACATCCCCCATGCAAATCCGCTCCGTACAAACCATGCATTTAAATCCTCCATTTAAATTGATAGCTCCTGGTAGGGTATTTAGAAGAGAAAAAGCAGACGCTACGCACGAGTCAACGTTTTATCAGTTTGAGGGTCTTGGAATTAGTGAAGATATGAGCATTGCAGATTTTAAGGATATAGTCGCCGAATTTTTCTCCGAGTTTTTTCAGAAAGATGTTGATGTGCGTCTTCGCCCGTCGTATTTTCCGTTTGTCGAACCAGGATTTGAAGTTGATATGAGCTGCGTTTTCTGCCGCGCAGAAAACGCCCTGAGCGAGCATGGCGAGTCGAAGGGCGTGGGATGCCGTATCTGCAAGTACACTGGCTGGATTGAAGTCATGGGCGCAGGTATGGTGCATCCAAATGTCCTGAAAAATATGAATATAGACCCGAAGAAATATCAAGGGTTCGCGTTTGGCGGAGCAATAGATAGGCTTACGATGATACAGTATGGCATTACAGATATTCGCATGTTTTGGTCGGGGGATATCCGGTTTTTAAAACAGTTTTCTTGATATGAAAGTCTTATATAGCATCATAAAACAATTAGTTCCAAATCTGACGCTTTCTCCAAAAGATCTTGCAGAACTCATAACCATGCACAGTTTTGAAACGGTAATCGATAGGGAGTATGTGATAGATCCAAATATTACTGCTGTAAAAATTCTGAAACTAGATCCTCATCCCAATGCAGATAGATTGCGCCTTGCAACGGTGACAGATGGCACAAATGAAATACGTGTAGTCTGCGGAGCACCAAATATTGCAGTGGGCCAGATAGTGCCGTACGCGCCACCCGGTGCGAAAGTGTACGATGAGCACGGAAAATTATTTGAGTTGCAAGAAGCTGTTATTCGCGGTGAGAAAAGCCCGGGAATGTTAAATTCTATTCGCGAGCTAGGCGTGTCAGATGATCATGGTGGAATTGTGATATTGCCAGGAGATACCGTGCTTGGTTCTAGTGTTTCTGAAATTATCCCGAGCGATGTGATCTTAGATATCAGTGTATTACCAGACAGGATTAAAGATGCAAATACGCATGTAGGAATTGCGAGGGAAGTGGCAGCGCTTACAACATTGAGTGTTGACGAATCTTGCATAGAGGATGCTCGCTTGCAGTTTTTACAGGGCGTTGCGGGTATTGCTTCCATTGGAAGCGTTGAAGAAATTTCTTCAAGCAATAAACATCATCCGATAGCATTTGACCCTGAAAAGCCGGGCCGTGTTGCTGGAATTGAAATTTCAAATGATGAAGTTCGAGATATTTTAGAGCGCTTGCGTTTCGAGATTTCTCCCCCTCGTATGAGGGGGAGCGAGGATGACGCGCTCTGGCAAGTCACTTCGCCCGCAGATCGCCTGGACATAACAGGCGAGCATGATTTGGTTGATGAAGTTGTGCGATTTCACGGGCTTGATTCCATACCGCCATCGAAACGAATGATTTCTGCACAAGGCGTGCCTGTACCAGAAAAAGTATACTGGCAAAAGCAAGTACAAAACGCATTAGTAAATCTCGGTTTTACAGAAACATACAGCTATTCATTTGAAGATGAAAAGTTTGCAACTTGGGTGAATTCTGAAATTCATCCGCATGTTGAGTTACAAAACCCAATAGCACCGGAACTAAAAAAACTTCGGTATTCGATGCTTCCAGGGCTAATTGGTGCAATGGTTAAAAGCAGGGATGATATTTTGCGGAATAAAAAAGGACAATCCCGCGCGCTGTTTGAAATCGGGCGCGTATATCATATTGGAGACGGCGGAGTAGTTCCCGGAATAATCGAACGCCCCGTTGTTGCGGGCATAGCCGTGGGGGATGGGACTGCACTTCAACAAACAATTGATAGTATTCGTGAGTTGTTTGGAATTGAGAGTCTAACGGTAACAACAGGCACTAAGCCATTTGGTTCAGTAAACTTTTTGAAATATGCAGATGAATTCTTTGGGATTACGTATGTATTAAGCGATGAGTTGCGAAAAAAAATGAAATACAACGTGCCCGTAGTTGCGTTTGAAATAAGCTTGAATGCGCTTGTGAAGCACGCAAAAGAAGTTGAAATTCCTGTAAAAACTCTCGACGAAATTCGAAATGAAAAACAGATATCTGCGCAATTTCAAGAACTTCCAAAATACCCGAGCGTATTTCGAGATATATCGCTTTTGGTTGACCCTACTGTTGGCATAGACGCCGTTGAATCAGAAATCGTGCGAATAGGCGGAGCTATAGTTGTAGATGTCGATTTATTTGATGAGTATTATAAAGAAGGGGAGCAGTACAAGAGTCTTGCGTTTCACATTGAATATAGACTCCCCGAAAAAACTCTCACAGATAGCGAAGTAGATTCTGTTCACAAAAAAATAGAGCATTCGTTGCAGAAGGAATTTGGAGCCGAGGTGCGGTAGTTGACAGTTTCTAATTGGCAGAACATAGTAATACGTCCACTTTCGGGCTGTTCATTTCCGTTTCTGCGTAAAGGGTTAGCTATGAGAATACCAGTTTTAGATTTTTTGCGTACTCAAGAAAGGGTGCTGGGGCAACAAGCGCATGCGCTATGGGCGCATGGTTTTGGGCGGGCGTTGGGATACTTGGATGAGTTTGAGTATATACGGGACCTTCCCAATGTTCCCAGTTTTCCGCCCGTCTATGATGATCGTTTCGATCGGCTGGTACTGGTGGATACGAGAGTCCCTTTAGAGACTCAATGCGAGCTGTTGGGCGTGGGATGTTTGGGGAATGATAAAATCGTTGACCTTGAGGCAAACAGCTCGGTTCAGTCTGTATTCTGGATGATGTGTCAGGATGGCAGTCGGTATATTTCCAAGCTGCCC
>CAYIHP010000049.1:0-6063 GCA_964363175.1 uncultured Candidatus Saccharibacteria bacterium | reverse complement strand
TTGACAAGAAACAAAAATTAGATTATACAGATACAGCTCTTTGAAAACCTGCGAATAAGTAGCCATTCGGCAACTTCAGAGTTTTTAAGGACTTTTTGAGGGTTTCACGATGAAATGCTTTTGGACGTTGTTGATGGTTTTGTTTTTTGTCGGTTCTGTTGCGCAGGGTCAAGAACCACCAATGCCCGACCCCGGCCCAGGAGGAGCGACTGCTCCCGCTGAATGCCAATGGATTCTGGATCAACTGGATCAGCTTGATCACATTGACATTCCAGCTCAGGAAGAGGTGGTTCGGCTTGCGCAGGAGGCTATGGATCAAGCGGAAGATCACAGAAACAATAGGCTGCAAATGTTGATAAACGCGGAGCAGGAAGGCGCCAACGAACTCTATGTGGAGTTCTGTAGGGACGCGCTTCGAAAAGCCGAAACGGAATTAGCAATTGCCGAAGCGCTTTATCAGCTTGCGATGCAGTGGCTGCAGATTCTGCAAATGATGTCGTGGATGTTACACACTCTGTTTGAGTGTAGCTGTATGGGGTAGTTACTCGGTATTTGGCCCTTAGGTTTGACGTAGCAAAGCTCTATCGTTCGTTTAATCACGAAAGGTAGAGCTTCTTTTTTTACTTAGCGCTTTCGATGCGGACGTCTATTTGCTAATTTTTGTGCTACGATTACTTTAATGACAATTATTACCAAACTTTGGGCGGATGAGTCTGGCGACAGCGGTTTTAAGTTTACGAGTGGTTCTTCGCGATATTTAGTTATTGCAATTGTTTATACCTACTCCGAAGTTGCTACCCGAACCATTACTGCAGCGATTTCCGACCTCAAACGTAGTCTCGGGTTAACAGGAGATTACGAATTCAAATTTTCGCGTTGTTCAAATAAATTCAAAGAGTCTTTTTTGTTACTAGTAACTAGTCTTGATTGGCAATATAAAGTCATCATTATTGATAAAAAGAATTTGCATGCCCCCGCCCTAGTAAATCATCCTCAGCAACTCTATTGCGAAGCGGTTCGTCGTTTGTTGTATGATAATAATCCACCGCTAAAAAAAGCTGTTCTTACTATGGATGAGGCCATTGCTAAAATCCACCATCGTGAATTTAATTCGGTTTTAAGACAATATGTGAGTAGAAACCTAGTCAAGAAAGTTAGGCAGGTGCGGTCTAGCAGTGACGAAATGATTCAGCTGGCCGATATGGTTTCAGGTAGTATTTTCCGACAATATGAAAAAGGAAGTTCTATTTATAGCAACATGCTAACAGCGAAAGAAAAAGCACGGATAGATTTTTAAACAAAAAAATTCACTTATCTGTACTCATAGAGCCTTGGATAAGTGAATATGCTACCAGTATAGGGCATAGCGACATTTTTGTCTATAGGGCATTTAATGCAATTGCTCTGGACAGGAGTATGCATCAGGTGTATAAAGTACGTGCTCATTGAAAACACACCGACCACCCCAAAATACAGAAAGTGCTTGGAATGCCCCCTAAAATCTACACGGCCTTCTTTGTTCCAGATCTTACTTGGAAAGTACGCATCAAAAGATGCAATTTTGAGAAAGTTGATCCCCAGGTATGGAAGTATATCGATTCGTTTGTTTGTGTCGAAGACGAAGATCCGACATCGGTAAATATCGAGCTGGATCGTTTTGACCAAGCTATGTCCAGCGTCGGCGTGGAATCATTCCAAACGGCGAAAGGCAAAAAAATGATTTCACCAGCTCGCTTCCTGCATCTGTTAGAACAACACACTGATTTGCCACGAAACATTCAGATAGTTTGTACAGAAGAGATGTGTAAGGGTGAGCATAGTGAGCCCCTTATCTTGTCTATGAGCAACCGTAAAGGAAAGAGAGCATTGTACCTACTTCCTCGTGAATTTGACTGGGTTGAGTTTTGCCGCTTTCCCTCTGCACCTATTGTTTCTTAAACGCTTGCCTAGTTACCACTGCAACAAACTTCGGTTTGTCGCAGTGGTTTTTTATTTCGCGCTTTCGATGCGGACGTCTATTTGGCTTTTATTTGACGGTGCGCTTTTTACCCAAAATGGACTAAAGTGTACTTCCACGGAACCTACGGTAGGGGATGCTGCAAAGCGTTCGACAATTTCATTCTCAGATAACCCTGCTAAATTGTCTGTATGTATTTCAGCTAAACCAATTTTTTTCACATACGTTCCTGCGAGAGAAGCGGATACTCTTGCATTTCCGGCAAGCCAATCTGCTTGGGTTATTGCCAGAGTAAATGAGGATGCATCGTATGAAAGAAACTCTTCGTCTAAACCAGTGCTTGCGCGAAGGGCGAGTGTCATCAGGCTGATGATATCGTGTGTGCTTACAACGAATGCACGCGCTTTTACATGTGCAGCGGCCGTATATTTCAGCGCGCGGCTTCCTTTTTGAGCAGAAACGCTTTGCGAAAGTATTTCCATATTGATAAGATCTGGTCGAATAGAAGCACCACCTGCTTTTTCGTTAAGTTTTGTGAGCGCATCCGCCTTTGCTTGTTCAAGTACCTTTTTTTGTGCGGCATCTATTGCTTCTTGTGTTATTTCCGAATCGGTTGACTGCCCACCTGAAAATGCCGTTTCACTTTGTGCGGGAACTGCTTCTTGGAGTCCTTTGGAAAATTTTTCAACCACAAATTTTCCTGGCGGAACATCTCCGGCAGGCCCCTTTTCTTTTGCTGTAACAGAAACGGTGAGTGTGCCGTTTGCGGGGATTGCTACGGGCGTATCGGTTAAGAATATAACGCCAGAATCAACATGTCGCATTTGTGTTTTTGGAAGAAGTCGCTGTTCTTGGTCTTGAGTGTTGGTAAACGTAATACTGCCTTTAGAAAAATCCTGCGTAGGCGTTCCTTCCGCATTTTCAAATGACGCAGTGGCTTCTAGTTCTTCTTCGAGAATAGTTGCGGGCAACGTAAAGCGAACATAATCTGGTGCCTTAGCTGTGCTGGAGAGAATAATATCTTTTGTTAGTTTTTGTTCACTTGTTTTTGGGTGAATAACGATAGAGGCGCGCGGGAATAGGGTGGTAACGATAAAAAAGCCAGCTCCTCCTACGAGGAGAACGAGTACAAAAAAGATGCTTTTCCCAGGAACGGCAAGTCGAACGGATGTCATAGTGATGGTATGTATCGTATTGCCTCAGAGCCCACTATTTCGGCAAGAGTTGCAATAGTTTGCTCGTTACTGGCAACGCGGTACGGAGTAACAATAGTTGAAGCACTGGCTCCTTTTCGAATAGAGAGCGTTACAGGAACCGCGTGATCCTCTTCATGCAGATTTGCGAGAACATGTTTTAATTGTTCAAGTTTTTCTCGTCCAAGCGATGTAGGAATGGTAATAGTTACCATGGTTTGCTTATTGCTGGCAGAGTAGATTGTTTTTTCTTCTGAGGCGGTATCTTTGGTGAGCGGTTTCACTGCGTTTGCAAGTAATTTGGTTTCACCGTCTTTGTCCGAAAGTGTACCGTCGATAATGATCCGCGAGCCATCTGCCCATACCTGCGTGTTTTGCGCAAGCATTTTAGGAAATACGAGCACTTCCATACTGTGAGACAAGTCCTCGAGTACAACAAATAGCATCGGCTGTCCGCTTTTTGTAATAATTTTCTTGACGCGCGATATAACTCCTGCAATACGAGCCTTAGATCCGTCTGCTCCTCCAAGAACAGTAGAAATAGGGGAGGCGATACGTTCTATAATAGTGCGAAAGTCGCGAAGTGGGTGTTCCGATACATAGAGGCCGAGCAGTTCCTTTTCCCATGCGAGGCGTTCTTCTTGGGTAGACGGAGCAACTTGAGTAAGGGTAATTCTTGGCTCGGGAAGCGGGACATTTTTTCCTGAAGCAAACAAGTTTTTTTGCCCGGCGTCTGTTTTGCGGTGCAGCGCTCGATTAAATTCTAGGAGTGCGTCGGTGTTTGCAAGTATGTGGTTGCGGTCTGCGGTGAAATCGAACGCTCCTGCACGGGCTAAGCTTTCTACGGATTTTTTATTAAAATCTTTCGCATTTATCCTTCGAAATATATCGAATACATCTTTGTACTGCCCCCGAACATTTCGCTCTGCGATGATTGCAGTAATTGCGTTATGGCCAACGTTCTTTATTGCGGATAATCCGAACCGTATGCCAGGTGCATTATCTTTCAACGAAACTACGGTAAAGTCTTCTTCGCTCTCGTTCATGTCTGGTGGAAGTACGGACAAGTTGAGCGACATTGCATCTGCAACCTCAATGGCTTGCCTATCGGTATTGCCTTGATCGCTGGTTAAGAGCGCCGCCATGAATTCTGCAGTGTAATGTGCCTTAAGGTAGGCAGTTTGGTAGGCGATCATGGCGTAGCATGCTGCATGCGCTCGGTTAAATCCGTAGCGAGCAAATGGTTCAATAAAATCCCACACGCTTTGTGCTGTTTTTTGATCGACCTTATTGAACGAAATCGCGCCCTCAATAAATTTTTGTCTTTGTTCGTCTAATAGCTCTTTAATTTTTTTACCCACCGCTTTGCGTAAAATATCTGCTTGTGCGTACGAAAATCCGGAAAATTCTCGTGCAATTTGCAGTACCTGGTCTTGGGTAACAATAACCCCGTACGTTTTTTCTAGAATTGGTCTGAGCGTTTCGTGGAGGTACGTTATTTTTTTTCTTCCATGTTTTGCTGCAATGAAGTCGGGAATAGAATCCATTGGGCCGGGACGGTACAGCGCCACCATAGAAATAATATCTTCAAATTCTGTAGGCTTCAGTTCTTTTAAGTACCTGCGCATCCCTGATGATTCTAGTTGGAACACGCCTACCGATTTGCCTTCTTGAAGAAGTTTGTAACTCTCACTGTCGTCGGTCGGCAATGCTTCTAAGTCGATTTTTAATCCGTGGCGCTTCTCTATAATAGAAAGCGTTTTTTGAATAATCGTAAGGTTTTTTAATCCCAAGAAGTCCATTTTTAAGAGGCCGAGCGACTCTACCGCAGACATGGCATATTGGGTGACGGTATCTTTTTCTCCCTCGGAATTACTAGATAGCTGGAGCGGGGCATAATCCGTGAGCGGTAAGTCGGTAATTACCACCGCAGCAGCATGGGTGCTGGCGTGTCTACATACGCCCTCTAGTTTTTTTGCCATATCTATTAATTTTTTTGCCTGCGGGTCTTTTTTGTACATATCTTGTAATTCGCCAGGTTGAGAGAGCGCTTGTTCAAAGTTTGTAAATTGCGGAATTGCTTTTGAAATGGTATCGCAAAACGTATACGGAAATCCGAGTGCGCGCCCTGCATCGCGAACGGCTGCGCGTGCTGCCATGGTTCCAAACGTGATGATTTGGGATACGTGTTCTGGGCC
Organism: uncultured Candidatus Saccharibacteria bacterium; assembly: GCA_964363175.1. Classification (GTDB taxonomy): domain Bacteria; phylum Patescibacteriota; class Andersenbacteria; order UBA10190; family UBA10190; genus HO2-45-11b. The sequence continues at coordinate 715 of CAYIHP010000049.1, read as the reverse complement.
ATATTTTTCACGTACATAATCGATTACTTCGCCGCGCCTATCGTCGGCAAAGTCGAGATCGATATCTGGCATAGATACGCGTTCTGGGTTTAGGAAGCGCTCAAATAACAAATCATATTTTAATGGGTCTATGTTTGTGATGTTGGTTAAATAGGAAACAAAGCTTCCCGCAGCGCTTCCGCGGCCCGGGCCTACCAAAATGCCTCTTCGTTTTGCTTCATTCACAAAATCTGAAACAATTAAGAAATACGATGAAAAGCCTGTTTGTGAAATAACGCGAAGTTCATATTCCAGTCGTTCCATTGCATTCTGAGGTTTATTGTCCCCGTAGCGGGTATCTAATCCTTTTAGACACAGTTCTTTTAGGGCGTCATCGGGAGTTTGATTTCTTGGGAGTGGAAACTTTGGCAATTTGTTTTTTCCAAATTCAAATGTAATATCGCACATATCCGCAATTTTTTGCGTGTTATCTATTGCTTCTGGATATTCTTTCCAAGCCTCTTTTACTTCTTCGGGGCTTTTTAATGAGAAATCTTCATCCAACATGCACATTCGGTCTTTTTCATCTACCGTTGTTCCGGTTTGCACACAAATTAAAACATCCTGAGCATGGTTATCTTCCGGGTGAATGTAGTGAGTGTCGGATGTTGCAATAAGTCCGATATTAAATTTTTTACCAAGCAAGGTTGGAGTTACCGCTTGCTTCATCAAAATG
>CAYIHP010000048.1:0-6134 GCA_964363175.1 uncultured Candidatus Saccharibacteria bacterium | reverse complement strand
AAAGAAGACGAAATTGGCAATTATTGACGCACACGCGCTCATACACCGGGCATATCACGCGTTGCCGCCCATGAGCACCGATGACGGCACTCCTACCAATGCGGTATACGGATTTACGACTATGTTGCTCAAAATGATAGCAACCGTTAAGCCGACACATGTGGTAGCTGCATTTGATATGAAAGGGCCTACGTTTCGCCACACAGAATATGCGGACTACAAGGCGCATCGAAAGGCACTCGATGACGACCTAATTATTCAGTTTGATATTGTTCGCGATGTAGTGCGAGCATTCTCTATTCCTATTTTTGAAAAAAAGGGATTTGAAGCAGATGACTTAATTGGAACGTTAGCTCGTACACTAGAAAATGATATATCTGTTGTTGTGGTAACAGGAGATATGGATACGTTGCAACTGGTAACTGATAAAACATCCGTATTTACCCTAAAAAAAGGCATATCCGATACTATTTTGTATACACCAGAACTAGTCCAAGAAAAGTATGGGTTTGAACCAAAGTATGTACCCGACTACAAGGGTTTAGCAGGAGATCCGTCAGATAACATTAAGGGAGTTGCAGGTATTGGTGCGAAAACAGCGAAAGATTTGGTAAGTAAGTACGGCAGTCTTGAGGCAATTTTTGAACACGCAGCTGATTTGCCTGCCCGTGCGCAAAAGTTGCTTGTAGGGCATGAAGAAGAAGCGTATTTCAGTCGCAAGCTTGCAACTATTAATCAAGACGTAGAAGTAGATATTAAACTAGACGATGCACTTTTTGAGGCATATGACGAGAAAACGGTTCGAGAACTATTTCAGAAACTTGGGTTCCGTAGTCTTATTGCTCGGCTCCCAAAAAGTCAGGACGGGTTTCAACCAACGCTTATTTCAAACAATAAGGAAGAAATAGTATTGCCGGAAGGCTATGCGCTTACAGTAACGAAAGCAGAACAACTGGCAATACAACAAGAAATGAAACATGCAGACATAGTTGCATTCGATACCGAAACAGATGGACTGGGAGGGAGAATAAGCCCCATTATTGGGATGAGCTTTGCCATTCACCACAATAAAAAAATAAAGGCTTGGTATGTACCGACAGATGGCAAGACAGTTACACTTTGGAAAGATTTTTTTGAGGACGCATCTATTCATAAAACGGGACACAACATTAAATACGATATGGAGGTTTTGGCACAGTCTGGGATACACGTTCGTGGTGTGATGTTTGATAGTATGCTGGCAAGTTATCTTCTAAAGCCAGGTACTCGAAATTATGGTATGGACGATCTTGCGGAAGGTTACCTTGGGTACACGCCTATCCCCATTTCGGATTTAATAGGGAAGGGAAAAGATCAAAAAAGCATGAAAGATGTGCCCCTCAAAGAGCTTGCGCGGTATGCGTGTGAGGACGCAGACGTTTCACTTCGACTGTACGATTTATTCTTACCGCAACTGCAGCAAGAAAAACTTCTCGCGGTACTGCGCGAAATAGAACTACCGCTTCTTGATGTGCTTATTCACATGGAAATGACGGGCGTTGCGCTGGATGAAAGCGTACTTCAAAAGTTGAACCTCAAAGTTGTTCAACGAATTTATGAGCTCGAACAAGAAATTTGGGCAGCAGCTGGTGAGAAGTTTAATATCAAATCCCCAAAGCAACTGCGGGTCATATTATTTGAACGTTTGGGGTTGCCTACGGTTGGAGTTAAAAAAACGCAATCTGGATACTCTACTGCTGCGCGAGAATTGGATTTATTGAGTGGCATGCATCCAATTATCGATTTTTTGTCAGAATATCGTGAGGTTACGAAGCTTAAGAGTACTTACATTGATACTCTTCCAAAGCTCATAGACCCTACAACAAAGCGAATATATACATCATTTAATCAGACCATTGCAGCAACGGGGCGCCTTTCTTCTACAAACCCGAATCTGCAAAATATCCCAGTACGCACACCTCTTGGCCAAGAAATTCGACAAGCATTTGTGGCTAAGGAGGGTTTTGTGTTAGTGCAGGCTGATTATTCACAACTTGAGCTTCGTATAGCCGCGCATATGGCCCGTGACGCAAGTATGCTCGCAGCGTTTGCTTCTCAAGCAGATATTCACCGTGCAACGGCGGCTTCTGTGTTTGGCGTTAGCCTAGATTCTGTAACTGATGATATGCGCCGCAAAGCGAAAACACTGAATTTTGGAGTGCTGTACGGAATGGGTCCGCAAAGTTTTGCGCGTGCCGCGGATGTAAGCGTAGAAGAAGCACGATCGTTTATTGATAGGTACAAGCAGGAATATAAAGGCATAGAAGATTTTACGCAGAAAACGATTTCTTTTGCGCAGGAAAATGGATTTGTAGAAACTATGTTTGGGCGCAAGCGGTATGTACCGGAACTCAACTCAAATAATCCTGCAATCCGAGCAGCCGCAGAGCGTATGGCATTTAATTTCCCTATCCAGGGTACCGAAGCAGATATTTTGAAAAAAGCGATGATACAACTGTATACAGAAATGAGAAACACGTATAAATCTAGCGCCATGATACTTACCGTTCATGACGAATTAGTGTGTGAAGTGCCCGAGAAAGACGCAAAAGAATTTGCAGCTACGATGAAACGCGTTATGGAAAGTATTATTGTGCTCGACGCAAAACTTATTGTAGACGTAGGCATAGGTCCAAACTGGAATGATGTATACTAATACAGATTATGGAAAAGCTTATTTTTCAGTCACCAGAACGTGCAACAGAATTTGTTGATCATGTTGAAAATCGCATCAAGCAGGAACAAAAGCCTGGTGTATCAAAGGCAAAAGAAATTGTTTCGCAGGAGTTAGTAAAAGAGTTTGAAATAGCGGGACATGGGGTGCAAGTTCTTTCTCACCCGTGGGAGCATACACAAGAAGAGCACGGTGAAGCGCAACAACTGGTGAATATATCTTTTACGCGGGATCTTACAACAGCAATTGCCCACGCTGAAAAAAGCCCATTTTTTCCGAGAAATATCGATTTATTTCACGATTTATTAACGGGAGAAATGTATGATGCCATTTTTCGTGCGCGTAAAAATACTCAGCAAGTGCCAGTGTTACTTATTATTGCTATTGCCGTATTCTTCACGCTCTTTTTGGGCGCAATACTCGTATTTGCCTTTACACTATGATTCCTTTTATTTGGATAGTAGTTCTATTTCTCGTACTTGGGGCAGTCGGAATTCTTCTTACAATCTTTTTTGCGACTTTTAGGCAACGGGCACGTATGGCTCGCTCACTTGATATTCAAATGCTTCAAGTGCTGTTACCAAAAGATATAGAGGTTGAAGAACGCGAAGAAGGTATAGGGGAACCAATTAAGGAGCGCATTGCCGTGGCAGAGCAGTTCTTATCTACGCTTGCAGTGCTGCATCGCTCTTCTCTGGAACGATTTATATATGGTTCTCCTGTTATAGTATTTGAAATTGTGGCTCGTCCCAATGGTGGAATAGTTTTTTACGCAGGCACAGAACGAACATATATCGACCACCTGGAAAAACAAATATATGCCCATTATCCGGAAGCGGAAGTAACCATCGCTAAAGAATTTACGATGTTTCATCCGGAAGACGCTATTTCGGTAGCTTCGCTCTCGCTTCGCAAGAAAAATTATTTGCCTATTGCAACGTACAAAGAACTGGAAGTAGACCCAATGCAGGCACTAACTGGCGCCCTTGCTAAAATTCGAGATACGGATGCCGCAATGATCCAGTACGTATTCCAAGCAGCATCTAAAAAAGAACAGCGCCGTGCATCGCTTGCTGCATCACGAACAATACGGGGAAAGCAGGCAGATATTTCTTCTTCGTCTTTTTCATTGGGTTCTCTTCGGTCTGCCCTTGTTACTTCGCAATCAGACAGGGATAGAAAAGAACAACGCGCCAGCCAAATCACTCCAAGAATGCAGCAGCGTGTTGATTTAGTAGAGGCAAAAATGTCTCAGCAACAGTTTTCCGTAAATATACGAGTTGTTGTTGCGGTGCAGGATGCTAGCGATGGGGAGCGCGTATTTCGCGCAATTTGCGGTGCATTTGCACAATACGATTTGCCAGATTTGAATCAGCTGCGCGTTCGTATTCCTAAGAATACAAAACAATTTTTAGAACAAGTTATTTTTCGGGTACCTAATAAAATGCGAGCATCCGTCTTAGCTACGAATGAACTATCTTCGCTGTATCATTTTCCGCTGCCAACAACTGCAACTCCAAACATTATTTGGCGTGGCGCAAAAGCTGCCCCTGCTCCGGGAGGTATCCCGAGTAGTGGAGTATTGCTTGGAAATAATATATACAGGGGAATAGAAACACCCGTGTATTTGGCTGAGTCTGATCGCCGCCGCCACCTGTATTTAATTGGGCAAACGGGTACGGGGAAAACGACGATGTTTTTAAATATGATTATTCAAGATATTTACGCGGGGCACGGTGTTGGAGTTATAGACCCGCACGGGGATTTAATTGAAGAAATATTGCAGCATATACCCTCGGAGCGAGCAAAAGACGTGGTGCTGTTTGACCCGCGAGATAAAGACATGCCGCTCGGGTTTAATATTCTTGAGGCAAAAGATGCAAATCAGAAAGATTTAATTGTGAATGAAGTGGTCCAAATATTACAAAAACTTGCAGCCAGACTCAATCCCGAATCAATTGGGCCGATGTTTGAACATTATTTACGGAATGCATTGCTCGCATTAGTTGAGGACGAGAACGCAACGCTCCTGGATGTGCCTCGCATGTTTGTTGATGAAAAATTTCGAAAGATTATTCTCGAAAAAAATACCAATCCTACCGTTTTGCAGTTTTGGCAGCAGGAATTTGCTCAGTCTCAACGAGGCCAAATGTCTGCAGATATGTTGAGCTATGTGATTAGTAAACTTGGGCGCTTTATTAGCAATGAAACGGTGCGCAATATTATAGGACAAGCGAAGTCTTCATTTGATGTGCGCGAAGTTATGGATAGTCAAAAAATTCTCTTGTGTAATTTATCAAAAGGGCAGTTAGGTGATATTAATTCTGACCTATTAGGGTTTGTACTTGTTTCCAAAATTCAAATTGCGGCCCTTGGTAGGTCGAATATGCCAGAGGCTACTCGAAAGGATTTCTATTTATATCTGGATGAGTTTCAAAACTTTACTACAGACAGCATAGCAACCATTTTATCGGAAGCCCGCAAATATAAACTAAACCTAAACCTTACACATCAATTTATTAAACAACTGGATGACCCAATACGAGAAGCGGTGTTTGGGAACGTAGGTACTATTCTTTCGTATCGCATTGGTGTAGAAGATGGCGAATTTATGGAAAAACAATTTGCCCCTGTGTTTACGCAGTATGATTTGGTGAACTTACATCGGTTTACTGCTGTTATTCGGTTACTTGCAAACGGTACTCCCGAGCGTTCCTTTAGTCTTACGAGCAATATGCCCCCAGAACATGGAAATTCTGAAGTAGCAGAAAGTGTACGGGAGTATTCCAGACATGAATACGGACGAAAAAAGAGCACGGTTGAAATGGGTATACTTACCAGATTTCAAGCAACTGCGGCAAAAAAGAAAGAGGAAAGCTCAAATGCAGAATATCTTTCAGAATCTCTTTTTGATATTGGGTAATATAGTAGGTATGATGAAAAAAGTATTTTATTTTTAATATATTGACCCCATGTTTTCTCGTATAAAGTCTTTGGCACTTGCGCATACAAATTGGACTATAGCAGTGGTAGTTGTTGCTGTACTTATTGCTCTTACCACGCTCTACATGTATCTGGCGCCAAATAATTCTGTTCGAAGATATGTATCTGAGTCGATATTTGGCCAGCTTCCAATAGGGGGAATTCGGCCAGCGAGCGAGTTTGCAAGCCCTACCCCGGAAGTGAATCGAGAAACGAGCGGTCTTTCCGGTATGCCGTGTGCACACCCAAACAGGCGTCCTATTGGGGTTATGCTTGCTGGGGACCCTATTAACAGGCCCATGTCTGGTTTCTCTAAGGCAGATATGGTGTTTGAGCTTCCGGTGCTCGTAAGTAACGTGACCCGTCTTACTCCGGTGTATCAGTGTGGAGAGCCTACTGATATTGCCTCCGTACGATCAGTGCGACATCATTACCAGTT
>CAYIHP010000047.1:0-6291 GCA_964363175.1 uncultured Candidatus Saccharibacteria bacterium | reverse complement strand
ATTTCAGCAATTTTCGGGAACGTATCTGGGTTCTTAGTCTTCCGTAATATCCAATCATTAGGCGTAGTTGATCTGTGAACATCCCCCACAAACTTGCCCGTATCGTGTTTAGTGAGGAATACGGACTTAATATGTTCCGTACCAAACTTTTTATAGATCCTATCTACTATTTCAGGAGTGACCTGGTAACCTTCTACAATAAAATCATCTTTATCGGTCAGATATGTTTCTGCCATCATACTAATAGCATCGTACGTAGTCTTACCTTGTGCGATATAACTCTCTACTATTTCTTTAGCACTATGGGTTGCGTAGAATTCATCAGTGTCTTCTCCGCGTAAGTAGCTATGTGGAAAAAGAGCGGCATGTTTATCGCTCGGTGTATATGCCCACACAATATTCTGCAAAGTGTCTGCAGAAATCCAGGGAATACTCAACTCCCTACTTAAAGCCTTCGCTAAAGTTGTTTTTCCACACTTTGGTGGTCCGCCAATAAGATATACTGCCATACCATCTATGCTACGAGGGTTCTGCCTTTATTCCAAATCCACTGCGGGGAGCTTGTACTACAGAATTAGAATATATTGAGTTACGGAGTGCGGGTGATACTATCAATATATGGTAATAATCATTAGTGGACCACCCGGAGCGGGTAAAAGCACGGTAGCCGAAGCTTTGGCTGCAAAATTTCCTCAATCAGCTTCGTTCTCAACTGACATAATCCGTCAGTTTATCAAAGGAGGAAATATAGCTCCTTGGGAAACAGGCGAATTAGCAACAGCCCAAATGAAACTTAGTGATGATATCGTTCAAGATATTATCAAACGCTATACTGACAAAGAGTATGTAGTTATTCTAGACGGTATTTACGGGGATGGAGACATCCAGAAATATCAGACTCTTTTTGGTAAGGTCCGTGGCTTTATACTCTTACCTTTGTTAGAAATATTAAAGGAACGCGATAGTAATCGTGAAGAAGAAAAACGAGTACCACATAGGGTAGAGCCACTCTATAATGATTTTAGCTCAAAAGAACATGAACTTTTTGAAGTGATTGATAATAGCCGGCAAACTGTAACGGAAACAGTGGAGTATATTTACGAGAGATTGAAAAAGTAATTATTCAATTCATTTCCTTATGCTGAGTTGGTTTTTCATTTCATTGCTAGGAACCGCACTATTTGCATCTAGCAATGTGCTAGACAAAATTCTCATCAGTCGGTACTTCAAGGGTGGCGGCGTAGGTGCTTTGGCAATTTATTCTGCTCTGATAGGAATAATAATATTGCCTTTTCCATTAATTTTTGATATTAATTTTTTCTCGCCCAGTATGTACACAATAGGACTGATGATCGCTTCAGGTGCTGTTTATTTACTTGGCGTTATTCCATATTTATATGCACTGGCGCAGGATGATACGTCGACGGTAGTGCCCATTTTCCAGACCATACCCATTTTTGCCTATGTGTTAGCTTACTTTTTTCTCGGTGAAGAAATTACCAAATTGCAGTTGGTCGGAATGTTTCTCATTATTCTAGGGAGCATTTTTATTTCAATAGACATAACCGGCGTCGCACCAAGTTTCAAATTGAAGGGAACGGCCTTAATGATCTTGGCATCTTTACTGATTGCCCTAAGTAGCTTTTTGTTTAAATTTACTGGCGTCGATTATGGTTTTTTGATTACGAGTTTTTGGACTTATTTGGGTTATGCGTTGTTGGGGATTGTTCTTTTTCTTATTTCTTCTTCTTATCGTTCTCAATTTATGTATTCTCTCAAGGCCAATAGTGCTCAGATAATCGGAATAAATATCATCAATGAGGTAATAGCGATAGGAGGCAAGATGTTGCAAAACTTTGCCACACTACTTGCCCCGCTAGCATTGGTCGTAGCCGTTAATGGTTTTCAACCAATCTTCGTGTTGTTGTATGGTGTTTTGCTTACCATCTTTTTCCCTCACGTTGTCACTGAGAATATTCTTGCCAAGCATGTTGCTTTTAAGGGCGCTTCAATTGGTCTTATTGTGCTTGGTGCCTTTTTAATTAGTTAATTAGGATGACTGTTAAAGCCGGGCTTTAACAGCGTTGATCTTTCTTCTGTTTGTTTTAATATATAGCCCTGCTACTCTTTCAATATGATTAAAACAATAATATTCGACTTGGGTGGGGTGTATTTCACAGATGGAGTCAAAAAAGCCATACAGAGTATTAGCGCAACATACGGAGTATCCCCGGAAAAAGTACAAGATATTTTGAAAGGCGAGCTGGGAACAAAATACCGTATTGGAGCGGTTACTGCTCAAGGATTTTGGGATCAAGCAAAAGCGTATTGGAAAATAGAAGCTGATAATGATGACTTGGCATTGTTGTGGTTTCTTGGATATACACCAATTGAGGAAACGGTTCGGATTATTACGCAGTTGCGAGAAGCGAGCTACGAACTCCTTTTTCTTTCTGATAACGTACAAGAAAGAATTGAGTATCTAGAAAACAAGTATCACTTTCTGCATCATTTTAAAGATGGAGTTTTCTCTCATATCGCTAAAACAAGAAAGCCAGATCCCGCTATATACAAACTCGTATTAGAAAAAACATCAAACCTACCAGAGGAGTGTGTATATATTGATGATAAAGAAGCTCTTTTACTCCCTGCGCAAGAACTTGGGATGAAGACAATATGCTTTCAAAACCCTGAACAATTACGGGACGATTTAAAGAACTTTGGTGTTAGTTTGCGCAATTAATCAAAGAATATGAATAAAATAATCTTTTGGGATTTTGACGGTGTTATTGCAGATACGTTTCACCAAAGTTTTACTATTGTTAAAATGGTATATCCCGATATGACAGAGCTGGAGTATCGCGCGCGATTTGAAGGAAACATTAATAAGACTCTACTTAGAACTCCGCCAGTTCGTGAAATAAATTTTTTTGAGGAATTTGAAAAGACGATTTTTAATGCTCCGCTCACAGAAGGTATCGCGAGCGTCATTCAGGAATTAAGCAAAAGATATTCCAACATCATTATTTCTTCCACTCTTTCCGATCTAATTGACCGTTACTTAATTCATAATAACTTACGCCAGTATTTTGCCGAAATTATGGGCAATGAAGTGGCACATAGCAAAACAGAAAAGCTTACCCTAGCTTTTGATAAACATACTACTTCAAACAAACATTCTCTTCTTATTACGGATACGCTTGGCGATATTCGAGAAGCCAACGAAGTACAGGTGCCTGTTATTGCTGTACCTTGGGGATTTCAAACAAGAGAAACTTTGGAAAAAGGAAACCCAACAATAATTGTTGAAAATACTAATGAATTATTGAACAAGGTGAACGAGATGTTGAGCGTGTAAATAAGTTCTCACCTCCCAGTCCTGCGGACAGCTACAGGGCAAAGCCCTGTCATACGGCGAATTCTTATGAAGTGGTAGTACGGCATAAAATCTGATATAAGGTAATTGGAGTAGTGAGAGTTGGTATTTATCGGCTTTTGCCGGTAACGGGGGTTGTGTAATAAGTCTCGTCATCCGCCTTTGTGCGGTGGATTCATCTAACAAGGTGGAAGGTAGCGGTAAAAAGCAACGGACTGGCTTACGGGTGTACCAAGAGGCTACTCCATTAAAGCTCCCTTTGGGGAGTTTTTTGTATAATTCGATATAGTGAGCAGCAGGGTGGGGTATAATAACCTAATGAAAAAATACTCTCTATTTTCACTTAGTAGCATTTTAGTGTTTGTGGGCTTTCTCTTTTTATTTACTCCAGTTCACGCTCAAGACACAACATTACCGAACGACAGCGATTTCACTGACCCTACTGTTCAATTAGGCACAAGTCCGCTTCCTTCACCCGCTCCCGACCTGTTCTTCAAAGGGCGTGTTCTCAAAGTTATTAGCGAGAAAACAGAGGACAATTTAGGAATTGCACAGGCGTCTGCGTGGAGTCAAATGGTGAGAATTGAAGTATTAGACGGTCCCAGCAAAGGCAAAGGAATTGAGCTGAAATACGGAGGTCTCTCTACTGACAAGAAACTCGTCGAGGGAGAAAAACTTGTTCTCCTAGCTCCAAATGGGACCGATAACCCAGAACAGTTTTATATTTTTGAGCGATATAGGTTAGATACGCTCTACTACCTTGGCGCATTCTTTGTGCTTGTTACTATCTTCTTTGCTCGCTGGAAGGGGCTTACCTCTCTCCTAGGATTGGGCGTGAGCGTAGCAGTACTTGGCTTTTACATTGTTCCCAAAATACTGGCAGGACAGAATCCCTTAGTTGTAACCATTATTGGTTCCTTCTTTATTGCCACCACAGCCCTCTACCTTGCGCACGGTTTCAACAAACGCACTACAGTAGCACTTGGTAGCACTCTCATCACTATCCTTATTGCCATCGCCCTCTCTACAAGCTTTGTCCATCTTACCAATTTAACTGGTATCGGTTCAGAAGAAGCGTTCTATCTGCAAACATCGCCAGTGCAAGGCATCAACCTTAAAGGATTACTGCTTGGCGGTATTATTATCGGTGCGCTTGGTGTACTGGATGATATTACAACGGGTCAGGCAGCGGCAGTTGATGAGATATTCAAAGCAAACCCCATGATGACCCGCCGTGAGCTTATCTCCCGTAGCTTATCGGTAGGAAGAGAGCATATTACTTCACTCGTAAATACATTGGCATTAGCATATGCGGGCGCATCATTTCCCACATTGCTCCTCTTTATTATTTACCAACGACCATTTTGGGTCGTTATGAACACAGAATCAATTTCTGAAGAAGTAGTACGAACGTTAGTAGGCAGTATTGCGCTCATGTGTGCGGTACCGATTACTACTGCCCTTGCCGCATATTTCTTAACAGGGAAAGGAAGCAGTGCATCAAACCAAGAACCTATTCACAGCCACCACCATTAGTCGTTCCAAGAGAGCACTAATTTTTGTAGCTTATATTCTGCAAGAGAGCGCAGTCTGAAGGTTTTGCAAGTTAGAGCGCATCACAGAGAAGTAGCTTTTCCCTTCCTGCTTTTCTTCAGTAGTCAGTCCTTCAATCGGATTTAATTCTAGTGTTTGTGTATGGGTTTCGCTTGCAATTGTTTGAGCGAGCTTTGGGCTCACGAGGCTTTCAAAGAATATATATTTTACATTGTTTTGTTGCACGAACTTTGCAACCGTGGCTAATGTTTGGGGGGAGGGTTCTTCTTCAGGAGAGAGCCCAGCGATTGGGACTTGATGTAACGCATACTGCTCTGCTAAATATCCAAACGCAGCGTGTGATGTAACGAAGTCTTGTGATGCACAATGAGCTAACCTTGTTTTATAGTCGGTGTCTAGCTGGTCCAGTTTTTGCAGTAAGTCGTTTGTGTTTGCGTGATAAAATTCAGAGTTGCTTGGGTCGATTGCAACTATCGCATCCCCAATTTTTCTTACTATTTCTTTCGCTAAAATAGGGTCAAGCCATATATGTGGGTCCGCATTTTTAATAATACCTTCTCCTGCAACAATTATGCGTACTGGACTGTGTTGTAGATTTGCTTGAATATTGGCTCCCCAAGGCTCCAAATTACCATTAAGAATAATAAGATTTGCCCGTTCCATTTTTGCAATATCTTGCGCTGATGGTTCAAAATCGTGCGGCTCAGTTCCTGCTGGTGTTACGTTTGTAATATCTGCATAACTTCCTGCGATTTGCTCTGCAAAGAACTCCATTGGATAAAAACTCGCTACAATTTGTAGCTTTTCAGAAGAAGGCGACTCCGTTGCTTGTTTTGGCGACTCTGTACGATGCCGAATGGTATATGCCCCCATTGCAATTATAAGTAAGACTACAACGCCGATTGTGAATATATATTTATTAGTCATACAAGTATCATATGATTGCATCCTACTAATGCAATTAACTTGCAGTAGTAGGAGTTATTGCTATGCTCCTCTTTCTACGAATGCTATTTTCATAACCATAAAATGTAAGTTCAAACCAAAACACCAAACCAGCGAGGGAACATGCAAGTTCGCAGGGATTGGTGTTAATTGGTTGATATGTAAATACGCGCGACTGCACTTACATATACATAGAATACTGTCGCTACTTGCTAATGCAACTAACTTGCAATAATAGATGGTATTGCTATACTTTCACCCATGTCGCATCAGACTCAAGGACGAAATACAAAAGTAAAGCAATTGGTTGCCTATGTGTTTCAGCACACTCCTGAACCAATTTCTTTGCAGGATGTTTTTAAGTATGTGAAGTTGTCGCTTCCTAAAACATCGTATTCAACGGTTTTTAGGATAGT
>CAYIHP010000046.1:0-6331 GCA_964363175.1 uncultured Candidatus Saccharibacteria bacterium | reverse complement strand
ACGACGACAATGCAATTACGCTTTTTGTTTTAGCTCTTCAAGCTCTTCAAGTACGCCTTTTTCAACTACCTTGTTGTCCATTCTGCGAGCTATAAACAAAAGCTCTTCGCGAATGCGGATATTACTCGCGTCCATGTCTCTGGCATGTTGCAGTGACTGGATAGCAAGCGTGAATTTGCCCGCGTTTAACGCTGCGTGCCCCAAATCGGAGTATGCGTCCACCAACCCTTTATCGATTTTTATCACTTGTTGAAAAATTTCCATTGCTTCATCCCAAGATTCTTTGCCGATAGCGGCCTTCCCGAGCAGCATGTATGCTTTCGTATCACCAGAATGTTTCATAATATGAGGAATTAATATATCCTCAGCTGCTTCAAAATCATTGTTAGCCAGCGCTTCCGCTGCTTGGTCTAGTACAGATTTTTCTTTGTCGCGTTTGAGTAGTTGCGACATTATCCCAGCTTTCTGAGATGGTTCTTGTGTTGCACTGGCTTGCTCTTCAACGCCAGTATGTCGAACTAATCGAATTGCGGGGCTGGATTTCGGAGTTGGAAGAGGCTCTACTTGCGTTTCTTTTCTGCGAGGAATACGTTCTCGAATTGTTTGCATATCTGGGATACGATTTGCAATCTCTTTTTGTAAAGACGACAAACCTTCTCTCCCCTTTTGCGCCAGTACGGAAAGTTTATCTTGCAACCCAACCTCTGGCATTTGAACGGTGGAGCTGTGTTCTGCTTTTAATTGCTTCGCTTCTTTTCGACGAGCTCTCATAGAAGCAACGGAGCTACCCGCAACTTGCAACATATTTCCAAGGCGATTTTTCACCAGCGTAACTCCAGATGCATCTGGCTTGAGCAAAGATTCTTCGTGAATAGGAATTTTTGAATTTACCTGCGCCTGTATATCTTCTGAAAATTGTACGTGTCGCATGCGAAGAATCACTCGAGAAAAAACGATGATAATACCGCCGAACGAGATGAACAACAATAGTGGTGGTAAAACATCGTACAACATGAGGGTTGTGACTATCGTACCAATTTCAATACTCCCCGCCAAGGGCAATTTACGATGACTTATCCCCTAATTTAGATTGTAAGGCGAACAAATTGCTTAACGGTGATATTTTCTCCAATTTCTTGTATTGATTTGTTCACCAGTTGTTCAACGGTTATTTTCGGATCTTTCACATACGGCTGCGTCATAAGAGAACGCTCTTCACGGAATTTTTTCAGCTTTCCTTCCATAATTTTTTCTCGCATCGCCTCTGGCTTTCCTTCTTGTTCCAACTGCTTGAGCGCAAATGCTTTTTCATTTGCCACAGCTTCTTCGGATACGTCTTCTGGTCTCACCACAAGAGGGTCGTTAGCTGCAATATGCATCGCGATATTCTGTGCAAGTTCTTGAAACTTTTCGTTTCGAGCTACAAAGTCTGTCTCGCACACCAAAGATATGAGTACGGCAATCTTCTTGTTTCCGTGAACGTAGTGTCCAACAACTCCTTCATTTGTTTCTCGAGAAGATTTTTTTGCAACGGTACCTTTTCCTTTTTCTCGAAGCCACAAAATAGCTTTCTCTATTTCACCATTTGATTCCGTGAGTGCTTGTTTTGCATCTACTACTCCGGCACCAGTACGGCCTCTCAAATCTTTAATTTGTTCCATTGTTATATTCATAATTTTTTCGTAATTCTCTTTATTTAAACTGCTAATTCAATTCCTTTTACTTTGGCGATAGTTTGTGCAATTACGCGGGTAATTAATTCGAGTGATCTAATCGCATCGTCGTTTGCGGGAATAGCACAAGTAAGAAGTGCAGGGTCAGCATTGGTGTCAGCAATTCCAATAACGGGGATGTTCATACGAACAGCTTCTCGCACTGCAATTCGTTCGTCGTGTGCACCTGCCACAAAAATTGCTGCGGGTAGTGATCGGAGTGATTTCATGCCTTCCAGTACCCCTTCCAATCGCTCAATTTCTTTCTGACGAACAGAACGCTCTTTTTTTGTGAGCTTCATGGTTTGTGGACTGTTTTCTGTGCGCTTCAATTCATCCAGCTTTTCAATGCTTTTTTGAATGGTTGTGAAATTCGTAAGCGTACCACCCAGCCATCGTTTCGTGATATATGGCATTTTTACTGCTTCGGCATACTTTCGGATGATCGCTCGCGCTTGACGCTTCGTACCAACAAATAGGATTTCTCCGTGAGGGCGAGAAGCTATTTCCTCAACAAATGCGGCTGCTTTTACGATGCCTTCCCGCGTATGGTTTAAATCGATAATGGCAACACGGCTTCTGTGCATATAGATAAACTGTTCCATTTTTGGGTTTCGCTTGCTTTTTTCATGCCCAAAATGTACCCCTGCCTCTAGCATGGCTACCACGTCTGGAATAATATCAATGTTCTTTTCTTTTGTTGTTTGTGACATAAAATACATCCTACACAAGGCACTTGCAAAAATCAAGGGCACAGCGTATGCTGTAAAAATATATGAAATCAGATATCCATCCAACATACCACGAAAAAGTCACTATTACGTGTTCTTGTGGCAATTCTTTCGATACGGGCTCTACCGTTGATTCTTTAAGCGTGGAAGTATGTTCTGCTTGTCACCCTTTTTATACGGGCAAACAGAAAGTTATCGACATTGCCGGTCGGGTTGATAAGTTCAAAAAACGCCAAGAAGAAGCCGTTATTCTAAGTCAAAAGCACAGTGAGTCTAAAAAGAAAACTGCTCTAAAGCCATCTGCCAAAGCTGAAGTAATCCGTATCTCTAAGTAGATAGGCTTAGCGCTGTCGGCGCCTCTATGAATATCCCATCTCGCACAGACCTACAAGAAGAGGTTGATTCGCTCACGTTGAAAATAGCAGCAATGGCATCTTCTGGTCAAAACAGCGCCATTAAAGAGGTGGCAAGTACGTTAAACCGCGCAAAAGAACTCCTCTACTCCGTAGAGAAAATTATAAGCATTGATCGTGAAATAGCAGATAATAACGAGCTACTTACATCAGACGATGCGGAAATGAAATTACTTGCGCAAGAAGAGCTTGCACGCCTCACAAAAGAAAAATCAGAAGTTGAATCTGCCCTTGAAGAACTCCTTATTCCCGAAGACCCAAGAAATAGCCGCGACGTCATCATGGAAATACGAGCGGGTGCTGGTGGAGAAGAAGCCACGTTATTTGCACAAGAATTACTCCGTGCGTATATCCGCTACAGCGAAATAAAGGGTTGGCGTGTTGCAGTTCTAGAAGATGGTGTTATAGAAATATCTGGAAAAGATGTCTACGGGCATTTGAGATATGAAAGTGGAGTACACCGAGTACAACGCATACCAGAAACGGAAAAAATGGGGCGCACACACACCTCAACTATTACGGTTGCCATCTTGCCTCGCGCGGAAGAAGTAGACGTTGAAATCAAACCCGAAGATTTACGTATAGATACGTATAGGGCAAGCGGCGCAGGGGGACAGCACGTTAATAAAACAAGCTCTGCAATTCGCATTACACACATTCCTACGAACACCGTAGTTGCATGCCAAGATGAGCGTAGCCAACATAAGAATAGAGAGAAAGCAATGAGCTTACTTCGTTCTCGTATATTGGCGGCCAGAGAAGAAGCAATTGCTGCAAAAGAAGCCAGCGCTCGCAAAGCACAAATAGGGACTGGGGATAGGTCAGAAAAAATCCGAACGTACAACTTTCCGCAAGATCGCATCACGGACCATCGCATCAAAAAATCTTGGAGCAATATTCCATCTGTTATGGAAGGCGCTCTTGATACGATTTTTTCCGATTTACAACACGCAGACCGAGAATTGCGTATTGCGCAAGCGATATGACCGCGTCGAGCTCCCCTCTCCCCAATTGGGGAGAGGGTCAGCCCGCCACATCGGCGGGCAGGGGTGAGGGCAGGTTAGATATAACTCTGAAGTTTCTCACAACAACCCTTAAAAACCATTCCGACGCCCCTCATCTCGATGCGCAGCGGATACTTTTACATGTGTTAAAACAGCGAGAACCCAGCTATCTCCTTGCCCATAGCGACAAACAGCTCACCCCAGAACAACTCTCCGAAATTACTCGCATGCAAGATGCCCGTAAAACGGGTATGCCGCTTGCATATATTTTGGGCACTGCAGATTTTTATGGAAGAACGTTCATCGTTACCCCAGACGTCCTAATCCCCCGCCCAGATACAGAAATTCTGATAGAAAAGGCTTTGGAATATATCGCTCGTCATCCCGGCCCCCGAGCCGGGATCCACGGCGACATGTCTGGATTCCGGGTCAAGCCCGGAATGACAATTGCCGATATCGGCACCGGTAGCGGATGTATAGCGATAACACTCGCACTAGAGCTGAAAGAAAAACATCGAATTATCGCAACAGACATTTCAGAAGCCGCTTTAGCTATTGCCAAACAAAACGCAGCAATACACGGCGTACTAAACCGCATAGAATTTATTCAGGGCGATATGCTGGAGCCCTTCGACTTCGCTCAGGGTAAACCGTATAAGATCGATCTAATCGTGAGCAACCCACCGTATGTGCCAAGTGAAGAACTACAGCCACACTCCGCCCTTCGGGCTTCGCGGGGCAAAATCGAGACTCAAGGTCTCGATTTTGAGCCACACCTAGCCCTCGATGGCGGACCAGACGGCTTAAAGTTCGTAAATCAAATCAAAGCATCCGGCATCCCGGCTATCATAGAAACAATTGGCGGAGAAATAATAACAACGTTTTAAACCTCCACTATTTCTAGGTTTTTTATCTTGAAAAATGCTTTATCTCTAGTTGCTAATGGCACATGAAGATATAGAGCTGTTGCCGCGATTACACTATCAGGTACTTTCATTTTGAATTGCCTACATAACAAAGCAGCCTCTAAGGCTACATGAGTATCCAGTTCAACTATTTCAAAGTTTTTTAGAAATTCTCGAATAATTCCGATTTCTCCTTTTGAAAGCTTCGATAAAGCCAATATCTCAATCATCGTAACCACGGAAACGTAAAGCGTACTTCTCGTTTCTTGCAAAAAGCTAACGACACTATACTCTCCCTTCAAGTACGCTATTAAGACGTTCGTATCGAACAGCATGTTTTATGCAAACAGAATTTTTTACTTCCCCCATTCGGCGCGTTTTGCTTTTTGATATCTCAATGGGTTAATATTTTTCTTTTTCAATATCCCAAACGCACGCAATAGACTACGCGGTACTTTTTTTTCTTGCGTGCTTGCCTGCCCCATAGATAACACCTTTGTTTTACTATTCATACATATATTTTACCACAATTCAGAATTACGTGCCATAATAGAAATAATCGACGGCGAAATTATAGTGGTTTAACCCAATTCAAACCCGAAGGATTTGAATGAACAAAAAACGGAAATAATAGTTGACATTTTATGCTAGGTGTATTATTATGGTTCGTTCCTTAACAATTCACTAGTAGCTATTAGAAAGCATAAAATGAAGCTCCAAAAAGTCCCCGCTGAACAAACACCCAAAGCATTCTGCGAACTGGTGATTGAGGAAGCAGCAAAACGATGGGAAACCATTAAAGATACTGTCGCGGAGTTAAAAATAAGTACTAAAACCTGGATGACAATTTTAAAGAAACAAGCACCAGACCTATCGAAACATTACGACCGCAGAAAAACCTCGGCGTGGATACGAATTATCACTCAGATCTGCACGATACTGGATCTTGACCTACAGGTCTGTCTTGAGAGCTGTGGGCTGCCAATGTCTGAACACGCAGTTCAAAGAGGGCTTACCCGAGTGAGCCTAGGTATTACCGAACTAACACAGAAAGATCTCGAGGCACTCTTAAGAATCGTTACTGAACTCAAGCAACCCATTCCGATATCCTTTGCGTTTCAGTATTTAGAATTGTTTCGAAAAAACACTGAAGGACAAGATTAAACAATTGTATGTCGCCCTATACCCCGTAGTTTGAACTTAGCGAAAGGAAATACGAACATGAAACCCTGGATGTGGCTCCTATTAGCCGTTGCTCTTCTTCTTGTCCTCTTTGATATTGATCCAGTCGGAGATAATTTGAACAAGATGTTTGGGAAACATGCCGACCAGATGGCGATCAATTTTATCCTCATCGCCATCGCCGGATATCTCCTTTTCAAGAACAAGAAAAAGTAATTAGAAAAGATGGCGTATTGAATAATACCCAAAAAGCTCGACGACTCACGTAGTTGTCGGGCTATTTTTTTGGAAATGTTTACGTATCCACCATTTTTTAATGAATGGCAAAGATTGCATTGAAAGATAATATCCAATAACTGGCACTAAAGCGTTGCGAAGAAAATC
>CAYIHP010000045.1:0-6537 GCA_964363175.1 uncultured Candidatus Saccharibacteria bacterium | reverse complement strand
TTCGCTATTCACCAGTATACCTTTTATGTATGGGGCGAATGTGTGCGAGGGGCTGTTACGCTACTACAACAGCCCTCTCCCTAACCGCCTCCCCAATATGGGGAGAGGGGAAACTACTCTGCCGCTTTCTATTCAAATAGAACAAGAAATTGCGCAGCTTTCAGAAGAAGAGCAAAACATTTTTCTTGCGGAATACGGACTTAAAGAAACAGGGTTGAACCGCTTAATTCACACGGGATACAAACTGCTTGGCCTCGTTACATTTTTCACTACCGGCGAAGATGAATCCCGGGCATGGACAGTACCCCAGGGCAGCGCCGCACCCAGAGCTGCAAGAGAAATTCACTCAGACATAGAACGAGGATTTATTCGGGCAGAAACAGTAGCCTATGAAGATTTAATAGCACATGGGTCCTACGCTGCTGCGCGCGCTGCAGGAAAAGTCCGGGATGAAGGAAAAAATTATATTGTGAAGGATGGCGATATTTTTAATTTCAAATTCTCGGTTTAGCTGCGTTAGCTTCACTAGCTTCGTTAGCTTATGCGACTGCGCGACGTAAAAAGCTAATGCAGCTAAAGAAGCTACGCGAGCGCCTTCTTCACCGCGTCTCGTACATCTTTCGGATCCAGGTCTGCCTTTACAAGAAAATCTGACGCCCCTAGGTCAAGTGCTTTTTGCTTTGCGTCCCCATACGCCAAATTAGACAAAACAATAATTGATCCATTCTTTTTGGCAGCTGGTTTATCTTTCAGCCCCTGCAAAAAACCAAGCCCATCCAAATTAGGCATCATAAGGTCAAGTAAGATAACGTCAAAGCCACCTTCTTGAGCCAAGCCAAGTCCCACTTTTCCGTCTAACGCATCTGTTACATCATGGCCATCTTTTGTGAGTATCAAATGATACATCTCTCTTATAAATTGATCATCTTCAACTATGAGTATTTTAGACATAAATATTTAGATAATGGTTATAAGGCGAAGCCCTGCAGTGACGCGAAGCGTCTACTGTGGGGGTTTTTTAACTTTCTTTAATTCTTTCCCTCCAGCAAAATCAGACGTGTCTAACGCATCCCCGTCAGGATTTTCCAATACTTCATTTGCAGAAGTGCCCCCTTCAAAGTCTTTAATGTCTTTGAGAGATTCGTTTGCAGTAGACCGAATACGCTTCAAATATTCTGTTCTCTCTTTTGGTGAAAGCTCCTCTTCGATAAGGACAGTTGCTGCTTGTTTAATAAACGAGAGTGGTTGACGAATAGTAACACCAAGATTTGTAACGCGATTTGCGAGCAATGCTGCAATAGTATCAGTGTCTTTAATCGCAGTTTCGTCCTGAAGAATTAAAATGTCTTTGTCTGTTTGTTTTAGTATAAGAAACTTTTTTCGAAGGTAAATAATAAGTGGAATAACAAGAAGGAGAGAGAGTAATGTCATAACATCAAATGAAACATTCACTTCTCCCACACTGGAAGCAAAAATAATAAGGAGTGCGGAAAGAAACCCAAAAGCAACTGCTGGCACATACAAAAATCCAAGATAAATAGGAAGCAAATACAGTAAGAAGAAAAACGGAGATAAAAACCAACCAGTACCCCCGACCAACAGGAGAATAAGGAGGGAATTAATACTCGTCTTCGTGAGTGCCAACTTCGCATTTTTTACAAACGATAGCGCAATAGCCACTATAAAGCACACCAAAGCGATATGAAGCGTATACATCGAAACAGCACTAATACTCGACAACCCAAATACGAGCAATGGGAAAAAGAAAAACAGGAGCGTTTTACCGATTATTTGAAGAGAAGGCATAGGAGAATGAGTATAAGTATACACTAATAAAATAATTATACATCAAAAAAACTATTCTTGCTGAATACTTGTTGAGTTGTTTGTATGAGTTACCAGCTCCAAAAACTCTTCCTGCACCCACGCTTCTTGTCCAGAAGAAAGAAGCACAGACACCCAACCCTGCTTTTGCACGAGAGCACGAAGCCGCACACCAGGCAACAACTGCTTTACAACCTTCGCATTCGGTTCTGGCTGTTCATATACAGATATCAAGGTATCGCCTGTAATAATAGCGTCTTGTGGCACAAGTACTGAATCTTGTGCGACCTGCCCCTCGAGGGGTGGGGTTGTTATTGCATAATACGCGTCATACACATACCCACCGTTCTGGTTCATCACTTCGAAGTAGTACGTTGTTTCAGGAAGTAAGTTTGCGAGTGTTACCTCATGATGATCGCGAAGCCCGCTTGGTTCAAATGCTTCTTGATTGTACGAAATGGACGTACCGTAGTTTACTTTACCAGTTATAACTCGATAAATCTAGAATAGCGCTTGCATTAATAGTCAAGCTGGCAAGCGATTCATTCGCTGAAAGAATTGGCTTGTTGGAAGTGTTGGCGATTACGACGTGGGTATATGGGTCAGGCACTGCTCCAGTGTCCCAATTCGTGGCGACTGCGTAATCAGTGCTCGTAGTGCCAGTCCATGTGGCCGTGGTATGCGTTCCTGCTGCTAGGGCCGTTATTTCTGTTGCGGAAAGAGCGCGGTTGTAGATACGGACGTCGTCGAGGCGGCCGTTAAAAAATCCACCCAGAACATTGGAATGACCAATCTGATAGATACTACCAAGAGAATTTGAATCGCCAGTGTTGGTGCCATCTGGCGATCCATTTATATAAATTCTGTTCGTTGTTCCATCCCAAGTTACTGCGACGTGATACCAAACATTTGCGGAAAGGGTACCAACCGAATTGGCATTAGCAGCAGCATTGTAGTGCCAAAAACGAATAGTCCCATTATCACGAATGCGAACTGACAAACCGTTACCAGAACCACCATCAGTACTTGCGTCTAGAATATATTGATTCGCTCCAATACTGTTAGTCCTAACCCATGACGACACTGTTACAGCAGTTGTCCCCAAGCTAGTAATACTATTTCCAATTGCCACATAATCATCCGTCCCATCAAAACTCACACTATAAGGATTTGTGAATGCAGTTGTTGGTACGGTACTACTCCACGTTGGGCCATTGGTAAGGGTTCCTGTGTTCCCGTTACCACTACTGTCTGCTGCGGATGTTCCTGTCCCTTCGTCGAATTTCCAGTAGCCGACTAGACTTGATGCTGCATCGGCAGAAGAAGGAGAAAGCAAAAGAAACAGTGCACAAATAAATACAGAGGAGATAATTGTACGAATACCACGAAAAAAGCGGGAGAAACCCATAATCACAGTGTAGCACTAGAATAAAGACTAAACATTGTGCACAAGAATATTCCAGCGTAGTGTAAATACGATATGAGCGTACTCACCAAAACTAATGTGGCTTTATTTGTTCTTTTAACGCTTGTAATAGGAAGCGTAACATATGCGCGCACAAGAGAGATCAACCCTTGGGAAAAGATTATGAACCTATGGACAAGAGAAGTTAAGGAAGTGAAAAAAGACCCCAATGCAACTCCACCGGAATTTGGAACGGTAGTTGCTGTGGAAGATGCAATTACGATTGCGTTAGATTCCGGGCAACGCATACGTTATGTAGGAGTGCGCGCGCCCAATGTATCCGATATCGTACAATGCTTCGGAAGAGAAGCTGTACAGGCAAATGAGTCGGTTATTGGAAAAAAAGTTAGACTAGAAACAGAACCGCTTTTACAGAAAACAGCTGACGGCGCGTTTGCGCGGTATGTGTATTTGCAACTCACGCCAGAAGAAATAGTACCGCCTTCGCCCGAGGCTACGGCGAGCCAAGCAGAAATCCCAAAAGAAATATTTATCAATGAACGAATACTAGAAGGCGGATTCGCATTCCCAATTGTTTCTCCAGAAACAAAGTACGGCGAACGAATGCTTTCTGCGGCAAAATTTGCAAGCTCTACTCAAAAAGGCTTATGGGGAAAATGCAAAGTATCAAACGAAAACAACCTATTACAAACAGAAACGGATACGCAATGCCTTATTAAAGGTAAAATAACATCTGATTTACAGAAGATTTACCGGACTCCCGAATGCCCCGCGTACAAGGAAACAACAGTACTCCAGTCTCAAGGTGGAAAATGGTTCTGCGCTGAAGACAGCGCAAAAGATGCTGGATTTACAAAGGGAAGCGACTGTAAATAGGTAGTTTGACCTTTTACCCCCTCTTTGCTACACTACTGCCATGAAACAAAGCCAGTACGAAATCACGTATTTACTAGACCCGAAGCTCTCTGAGGAAGACCGAGGGGCTCTTGATACGTCCATAGATGAGCTTGTAGTAAAACATGGGGGCCTAAACACTAGCTTCGCGCCTACTCTACGCAAAAAACTCGCATACGACATTAAACGCAATAACAGTGCGTTTCTTCGAGTTATAAACATTGAACTTGACCCAGCTAAAATAGCAGACATAAAAGACTTCATGAAACGGGAGATAAAAATGCTCCGATTTACTATTCTTGCGACAATGCCAAGAAAACGGATTACCCAAGAACTGTTCGAAAAATACGGCAAAAAGTCCGATAAAGACAGGTCAAAGCCAGATCACAAAAAAGCAACTCCAGTTGCGGCGCCAGTAAAAGAAGCAACGATGCAAGACGTAGAAAAGGGCATTGAAGAAGCGTTAACACAGGAAGTGCTATAAACCTATGGATTTGAATAAAGTCATGTTAATTGGGCGATTAACCCGGGATCCGGAAGCAAGAACCACTCCGCAAGGCACGCCTATTACAAGTTTTTCTATTGCAACGGGACGAGTATGGAAAGATCAAAATGGTGTACAGCAAGAAAAAACAGAATTTCACAATGTAGTTGCATGGAGACGTCTCGCAGAAATAACTGCGCAATACTTAACAAAAGGACGACAAATATACATTGAAGGATATTTACAAACACAAAGCTGGGACGACAAAACGTCTGGGCAAAAAAGGTACCGAACAGAAATAGTTGCAGAAAATATGATTATGCTTGGAAATAAGGGAGACGCGCCAACCAAGATGACAAGTGGGACATCGGCGAGCTTTACTCCAAACCAGGCTTCGGCCCAGCCTTCGCAAAGCTTCGGCGGGGCAAGCGAGGAGAGCCAACAAATCGCGGCACCGAGCAATATCACAGACGAAGAAATTAGAATTGAAGATATACCTTTTTAACCCCCTATGATGCAAAAACAACAACGAAAATATCCTACTGAGTGCATATTGTGCGCAGAAAAGCTCACGGAAATTCCGATGCAAGACACGCAATTGTTACGTAAATTTATGAGCGGACAAAACAAGATTTTGCCCCGAAGAAAAACAGGTGCATGTGCAAAACACCAACGAAGCGTTGCACGAGAAATTAAACGTGGGCGTGACATGGGCGTGCTGCGTTTTCGCGGACAATAGGTCGTGGGTTTTATAACAATCAACGAAGGATTTACGTGTGGGGCATGCGGTACAAACGTACCACCTGCCGTTTCAACATGCCGAAACCATTGCACATCTTGCCTTGTCTCAAAGCATGTTGATGAAACAATTCCGGGAGACCGAGCTTCTGTGTGCAAAGGTGTTATGAATGCGGTGGCAATAGAAGGATCAGATCCGGAAAAATTAGACTTAGTTCATAAGTGCGCTGCGTGCGGAAAAATACAACGAAACAAAGTTGCAAGTGACGATGATCGGGATGCGATTTTTGGGTTGATGGCAGAGCAGTAAGAGTTCTCTCCCCCTTTTCAAGGGGGAGCCCCGCCAGCTGGCGGGGAGGGGGTGCGGTTACGGTACATGTTTCATAATTTCTACTGCGCACCCCACCTAGCCTCCCCTTGAAAAGGGGAGGAAAATGCGACGCTCTCTACTTCACCTCTACGCTCTCAATAACAACCGCTTCAACGGGAATATTATTTTCTCCTGTTTGTACCTGCGCTATAGCATCCACCACGTCCATTCCCGAAACAACGGCTCCAAATACTGGATGACTACTTGTGAGTGGTGGCTTATCAAAATCAAGACCCGTGTTATCTACTAGGTTGATAAAAAACTGGCTTCCTCCGGAATTTGGTGCACCCGTATTTGCCATAGAAATAGTTCCGCGAACATTGGACAATCCTGCAATAAATTCATCTTGAATGTTGTATCCCGGACCGCCTGTTCCGTATGAACTTTTATTATCACTCTTAGAATTTACATCCCCGCCCTGAATCATAAAGCGCGGTATTACGCGGTGAAATTTTGTGTTTGTGTAATATCCTTCTTTAGCTAGCTTTATGAAATTGCCGGCTGTTTCAGGCATCTTATCCGTAAATAGTTCTATAGTAATATCGCCTTTGTTTGTTTTAAAGATAACTGTTTTTTCGGTTGGAATAGGGATAGGAGAACTACTGGGTGTTGGACTTGGTGTTGGTGTAGACATTGGTTCTGGTGTCATAGGTTTTTTATTTGAGAAATAATAAAGCGCGCCGATAGCGGCTAAAAATAAAATTATGTAGGTGAGTATGTTTTTGTTCATCGCCCTTCCGCCGTCGCCGTATCTTCCACTGCAACTGCAGCCCAGATACCTTTTTCTATTTCTTTTGCAAT
>CAYIHP010000044.1:0-6651 GCA_964363175.1 uncultured Candidatus Saccharibacteria bacterium | reverse complement strand
TATTCCGGCATGGAACCCATCTGTCTCTTTTGGTTTCCCCGTAATAGCATCCGCACAAATCGGATTCTTTTACCCGGTGTTGTTTATACTGCGATTTTTACCTATCTATCTTGAATTACCAATTGCACTTACGCTGCATGTAGCTTTTTGTGCAATCGGAACGTTCCTATTTGCTCGTCGTTTTCATATTTCAAAAGAAGCAGCGATTATAGCTGCGTTATCATTTTCATTGTCACAGTTTGTTTGGCAGCATCTTACCCATTTGAATATTTTTCTTGCTGTTGCATGGTTCCCGTGGCAAATGTGGGCGGTTGATATTTTGTTTTCTAGGGGAAAATTACATCGACGTGGAATAATCGCGCTTATAGCTCTATTTGGAATTCCGTTTTTAGCGGGTCAAATTCAAGTACCGTTTTTGATGATGGTTGTTGTCTTGCTTTATGGGATATATCTTCGATTTCGTAAGGAGAGGCTGGGTGAGGTTATGCGCACCGTCCACGCTGTCGCGATAATCTGCATCGCCACCTTCCTCCTCGCATCCGTCCAATTATTACCAACCCTAGAATTATCTACCCTTTCCAGTCGCGCAACTTCGGAAGGTTTTGATATTACTCGTGCAAATCAGCACAGCTACCCGTTATATCACTTACCAACTTTTGTATTTCCAAAATTTTATGGCACAGACAGTACATATTGGGGAAAGCGGTTGGAAATAGAATATGGGACGTATGTTGGTGTTATTCCGTTGATGTTGGCCGTGTGGTATTTGTGGAAAGGTCGAAATTTCCTCCCCTCATATGAGGGGAGGCGAGGTGGGGTCGAAGCGCTACTCAAAATTACCCCCTCCCCCGCTTCGGCGGGGCGCTCCCCCTCATACGAAGGGGAGAAATCGACGACCACTTTTTTCATTTATCTTCTGGTAATTTCCTTCCTCCTCTCCCTCGGCGACCTTTCCCCATTTCGCCTCATCGGCCTAGAACCGTCTTTATGGTTTTTTTCTGCACCAGCACGGTGGTTACTATTTACCACGTTTTCTTTATCTCTTTTTGCTGGATTTGGATTTGATGCACTATGGCAAAATATAGCGTCCGCAAAAAAGTTTTTTAGTCGAATTGCATTTGTGGTTATTGGTTTAGTTATTTTCGGAAATATATTACTTGCAGTAGTATCCCCTCTCCCCAATTGGGGAGAGGGTCTGCCTTTAGGCAGGGGTGAGGGCTGGTTAAACCAAATAAGTAGTAAAAATCAAGAAAAGATATATTCCTTGATTTCATCCGCGAAAACATCCAGCATTTCTCTCGCATCGCCGTATACATATATAGCCTTAGTATCGCTTGTTGTTCTCCCCTACGCACTTTCTCATAAACACGGCAAAAAGCTATTACTTGCAGTAACTATTCTCGACCTTGTACTAATCGCAGGAACAACAACACCGCTTATTTCTTGGAAAAGTATTCTTAAGGAACCAGACACTCTCATTAACCTGCCTGAAAATATTAAAAATCATCAAGCAAGAATATATTCTTTGCGTGATGGCGGAGATACGGGCGCATATTTCACAGATCCGGCTTCAAGAGCAGATGCAGCAAAACGAGAACTGCAAAAAAACCTGTTAGTTCCTATGGTTTCATCGCAGTTTGGAATATACGGCATTGAATGGCCCGCGTCACTTGATTTAACGGAGCAAGGGGGCGTATTAGAGCGTCTTCATCCAACACTACCTTATGCAGTAGAAGATACAGAGCTCGCAAAAGAACTTACAATAGGAGCCGTATTATCCCCTACTGAAAATGGTGGGGTAAATATTACGGTTTTAGAATCAAAACCAAGATTTGAGGTCGTAAACGGAACAGCAGAGCTTATCTCCGAACAACCATCAAAATTTATTATAAAAACATCATCAAAACAAGACTCAACACTCATCGTCCGCGATACGTTTTACCCTGGTTGGCATGCATATGTAGACGGCGCAGAAGTTCCAATCCAAAAATCTCCTCTTTTTTTCCGAAGTATCCCAGTTCCCGCCGGAGAGCATGTTGTAACGATGAAATACGTTCCAAAGATGCTATACGTCGGCGGAATAGTTTCTTTAGTGACAATAGGATTATTGATAATTTTAAGTATAAAAAAAGCGGGTATTGACCACAGGTCTCACCGCTAACGTTTTTTGAAGCTTTTTTATTAACGCACTGCCTTTCGCTTTCTAAAGCGATCGGCACCAATAGTGGCAATCATTGTTGATTGGCACGCTTCCGATAACCCACCTGCTAGTCTTTCCGATATCAGCATGCCTTCGTCAGTTAAAATAAATATCTTTCGATTTCCTGGCGCATTTTTTTTCGTGACCAACGCTGGCCTATCTTTTTTAAAGGCGCTATCCACGCGTCTCAACGTGTCAGTACCGGCTTTGCTTGCACGATACAGCGTCAATACCTCTGCACATATCCTGTTTTCATCAGGGAAATGAGCAGGAAACCGATCCCAGTCCAACAATAGTTTCGCATAAAATGCAGGGCTTCCACCCTTGTCCTTGGGCACGGCAATTTTATGCAAATAAAGCATGATCAGGAACCACTCTCGCAACTCTCGCATGACATAACCCCTCTTTAGAATTGAGTATACTGTTGTGAATGTTCAAAACTGATAAGTATTCTGATTGCAATAAGCATATTTGTCAAGTCCATATTTATGTGCGACAATAACCTCATATGAAACTCCTTTTCTCTGTCCCTTCCGGGTATCATCTCCGAGAGCTGGTGTTGCCTTTAAGGCGGCATTTGGAGGCCAATGCAAGCATCTCTGAGGTTCATGTGGTGACTCCTGCAGCGCCAATTGCAAGTGACGTTTTTCAAGAATTTGGGGCGAAGTTTTTTTATCATGAAAACCCAAAGGATGATAACGGGCACAAAGAATTATTTGCTTCTCTAAAACCAGATGTTGTAATTACGAACACCGTTGGTCACGACGCATTAGATGAACCAATACTCCGAATCGCTAAAGAAATGAAAATTCCAACGGTTACATTTATCGCAAGCTGGGATAATGTTTGGAAAATAGGTCGACTTATTGATTCTAAAATCCCTATTAGTATCGCAGATAGATTTATTGTTTGGAATAGCATGATGAAAGAGCATCTTATGAGAATATTCCCTGATATTACAGAAGATAGAATTGCAATTATCGGTGCGCCTCGCTTAGATTATTTTTCGCAGAAAGAAAAGATTGCTTCAAAAGAAGAAGTCTATACGCAATTTGGGTTTACTGATATTACTCGTCCATTTATTCATATTGCAACTACGGAACTATACCCCATGGAATATATTGTGAAAACCATTAGAACAAATATTGATTCTGGCGTAATTCCAAATAATCCCTATATATATGCATCCGTGCACCCGGGCGGGTCACTCGAAAAATATAAGCCATTTGAACAATACGGCGTAACCGTTCGATTTTCTTCTGGTCGCCGTGAAGATATCACGCTTCCCTCTTTTCGGTATGCACCGAAAGACGCAGATATATTTTTCCTCGCGGGCGTATTTACTCATGCAAGTGTACTGATAAATCATTCATCTACCGTCGCGCTGGAATCTCTTATAACTGGCGTTCCCGTTATAAACGTAAAATATGGCAAAACATTTGACTTCTGGAACTGGCGACGGTCTATGGTATATAGAGACTTTCAGCAGCATTATGATGACTTAATTTCTGATGGCGCAACGTATATAGCGTCGTCAAAAAAAGAATTGATTGCAGCAGTAGTGGATGCACATAATAATCCGCATGCAAAAGATGCTGCTCGGAAAGTAACGGTGCAAAAAATGATTACAACTACAGATGGCACAGCAAGCGAAAAAGTTTTGAACTTTATTTTAGCACTATGAAACATCATGGGGTTATTACGCTTGTCTTTGATGACGGATACCAAGCAGTATACGACGAGATATTGCCTTTACTTGCTTTTTACAAGGTTAAGGCAGTATTTGCGATACCGCTTGAACCAAATAACGGAGAAATTGCAGGCGAAAAAATAGCTCCGCTACAAGACTGGATCCAAGCTGCAAAAAAATATGGCCATGAAATCGCAGCGCACAGCGTACGCCACGTAGACCTTACCGAACTTACACATGATGACCTTATGGAAGAACTCTCTCAGCCAGCACGGGTACTTTCTGCCAAGACTATTGTGTATCCAGGCGGCGGTCACAATAATCATGTAATAGCAGAAGCAAAGAAATTTTATTCTGCGGGCAGAACGGTGATGCGTGGTTTAGAGACACTGCCTCCAAAAAATGTGATGCAATTACACACAATCAATTTCACAAAGAATAACTTTTCCGTGCTGCGCGCAAACATTCATGCGCTTGCCGCACTTGTCCGAAATAAATGGTTAATTGAAACATATCACTTCGTAAGCTCGCAGCCATCAACTCTTATACACTCTACACTTGTAAACGATTTAGATGCACATCTGGATTTTATAACGTCTTTGCCAGTTAGCATTAAAACCATACAAGAAGTTCTATGAATATATCTGTTGTTATTATTGCAAAAAATGCGGAAAAAATACTTGCAGACTGTATTACATCAGTGAAGTTTGCAAGCGAAGTTATTGTCGTGCTGGATACAACGAGCACAGATAAAACAGCACAAATTGCAACATTGCTTGGAGCAACAGTTATATCCCATCCATGGGATGGGTACGGGGCTCAGAAAAACTTTGGCGCAGAAAAAGCAACTCATGATTGGATGTTATTTCTGGATGCGGATGAACGTGTATCAAAAGAATTACAAGAAGCAATAAATCAGATGCCAGAGTCCGCAGACAAAAACGTATATTGGATAACTATAGAAGATATTTTTCTTGGGAGGCGCATGAAGCATCTTGTTGGACATAATCCGCGACTTATTAAAAAGGGCACTGCGCAGTGGAGCAGTACACAAGTACACGAACAGATGATATATACAGCAACAAGCAACGCTGCAAAATATAAAGATGGCATTTCTAGCGAACTTAATTTTCCTATTATCCATGAATCATATACATCTGTTTCTGACTATCTTAAAAAAATGCATAAATATACTTCGCTCGATGCACAAGATATGTATGGAAGAGGCACGCATAGATCTGGCAGATCAGTAAAAAAATCATTCATATTGCCGTATGCACTTGCAGTACGACAAGCAGTAAAAATGCTGTTTTATAAAAAAGGCATTTTAGATAGCTGGCAGGGTATTATGTGGAGTATGTTATCTGCGTATTATGAATTTGAAATGGGGAAAAAGTATTTAAAATTGTGTCATTCCGGCCCCCGAGCCGGAATCCAGACAGGCGACGTGGATTCCGGATCAAGCCCGGAATGACGGCTAATTTGCGTTACTATTATGAAAATTCTGCACACAGCACTTCGCTATCCACCCGCATCAGGCGGAGCGGAGGTGTATATACAAAACATTGATGAACGTACCCGAGATATAGAAAAGCAGAGGGACGTTCGCGTGCTCACGAGCGCAATGCGAACCCATGGCCCTATAAGCTATTTAGACCCCGAACAATTATTAGACGATCCAATGTACCTGCAACGTCTACACGTAAGCAAAACACCGTATATTTCCTATCCCCGCCTCCAAGCACTTTCCTATTATATAGGCCATCATGCACCAGATATTATTGAAAGCTATGGATTTTGGTACTCTGTTGCAGATATCTCTGCGCGATATGCAAAAAAACACAAGATACCGTTTATATTTCACCCTATTTACTACGAAAATCGGATCCGAAGAAAGCGAATTTGGCAAATATACAAAAACACACTTGGCAGGGCGACATTTCAAGCTGCAGATGTAGTTGTTGTGCTTTCAGAGTTTGAAAAAAACTTGATAAAACAAGCAAATATGCCGGTGAAGCGGTTTGAAATTATTCCTCCAGGAATTGACACTGTCGCATTTCAAGAGAAAGAAGAGAATCCATTTCAAAAAAGAAATATTACAGGAACTATTCTTCTTTCTGTATCGCGAGTTGCTCGGGCGAAGGGCTTACAAGATAGTATGCAGGCACTTCCCGATATTTTGCGGAGTATCCCAGATGCCCAGTTTGTAATAGTTGGTGAAGACTTTGGATATGGGAAAAAGCTTCTTGCCCTGGCAAAAAAACTCGGGGTAGAGCATCACGTTCATATGCTCGGCAAAATTTCAGACGATGAACTTGCAGGCGCATACCAACATGCCGCTGTTTTCATTCATGCTTCCTATTATGAAGCATTTGGGATAGTACTCGCAGAAGCAATGGCCGCTGGCTGCCCGGTTGTAGCCCGCAACACAACAGCAATTCCATTTGTAGTACCTCACGGGCAAGCTGGATTACTATTCTCTACACACGACGAACTTGTGCAGTCCGTAATTACCATATGCAAAGACAATTCACTTACTGAGCGTTTTGGAGCATATGGGAAAAATCACGTTGAACAACATTTTACATGGGACAAATCTATCACTAAACTACTATCTATCTATGACGAATTCAGATAACAAAAAAGTACTATTCCTTGCCCTCTCGGGTATCGGCAACCTTATTATGCAGTTGCCTACAATTGCAGCAGTCAAAAAAGCTCACCCTACGTGGCATGTAACCGTTTGGGTGGCACCGAAAGG
>CAYIHP010000043.1:0-6701 GCA_964363175.1 uncultured Candidatus Saccharibacteria bacterium | reverse complement strand
GCCATAAAGTCTATTGGCACCAGCAAGGCACCAAAAAACAGCTCGGAACGTTTCATGTATGAAGAATACGCCCGTATCTGAAAATTGACAAATAGCAATTTTACCGTATCATGCATTAGGCAGATGGATGGGCAATTACCCCTAGGGGAGGAAAGTCCGGACACTCAAGAAAACGGTGGCAGATAATACCTGCCGGGCGTGAGCCCAGGGATAGTGCAACAGAAACATACCGCTATCATCCCCCATAGCCTCGGCGAAGGGGGACGAGTGTAAGGGTGAAATCGTGGGGTAAGAGCCCACGCTCCGTATAGGTAACTATGCAGAGGTGAAAACCCCACCGAGTGCAACCTCAAGTCGCTCTATGAAAATAGGGCAGGTAGAGGGCAAAGATCCCGTCAGCGATGGCGGGACAAGACAGATGATTGCCCCAGACAGAATCCGGCTTATAGTCCATCTGCAATTAAAAAATCCCACTCACGTGGGATTTTTTGCTTGTTCGTCCAACGCTTCATTCACCAGCTTATCAGCTATGGCGTTCTTCGCTCGTGGTACATGTTGAAATGTAATAGAAGCAAATGCAGGTAATAGTTTTTTTATTTCCGTAAGTAAAAGTTTTAACTCTTCATTTTTTACGCGATACTCGCCTCGCACTTGTTTGACCACTAACTCACTGTCTAAATAACACATTAAATCTTTAACGCCTTCTTTTTTTGCACGAACTATACCTGAAAGCAAAGCACGATATTCTGCTTGGTTGTTCGTGCCTTTTCCAATATATTCCTTATACAAAATCGGCGCGCTTCCGATGCCAGTAAGCACAAAACCAATCCCGGCGGGGCCCGGGTTTCCCCTAGCCCCGCCGTCTGTATAGAGAGTTGCTCTCTTCATTACTGATTTAGCAGCAGGTGCACTTGCTCTTCATGAGCTTTGTTACCCCAATGGCGCCCAAGAGTACTGGCCAAATAATTGCAACGGAAGACGGCGCTAACCAAGCCCACTCCCCAGCTAAGAATGTGAGTGCAATTAAAATAATAAATACTGGAATTGCCTTGTGGTGAGGGCAATTACAATTTCCGCAATTCCCCTGGCATGTACCAGATCCGCAATCCTCACACTTCTTTCCCGTTTCGTTGTTTTCCATAGAATATGTATTTAATAATTAAATTAATATCCTTTATTGTACTCCTTTAGTATAATCTTTCAATATGATGGAATCTCGAGCAGAGTATTGGAATATTGACCCAGAAGCTATCCAAGTGCTCCAGGCCATTATCCATGCACAAAAGCCAAAAAGAATCCTAGAAGTTGGAACTTCTAATGGGTACTCGGCAATTCTTATGGGAAAAGTCGCAAAGAAATATGGCGGAAAAATTACGACGATAGAATTCTTTGAGGAACGTTTTCAGCTAGCAAAAAAGAATATTGCTGATGAAGGGTTGTCAGAAACGATAGAGGTAATTCAGGGCGACGCGGTGGAGATATTGAAAAGTTTCTCCCCCTCCTTCGACTTCATATTTCTCGACGCCAACAAACAAGAATACCCCTTGTATTTTGCGCAAGCGATGAGGCTCATAACCCCTGGTGGAATTATTATTGCAGACAATACTCTGTCGCATGCAAAAAAGCTCACCGATTTTTTTCAAGCAGTTGCAAAGCAGCCGCGTGCAACAGCACTTGAACTTTCCATTGGGACAGGGCTCATGGTAATTACAGTTGAGTAGTTGTAACGGCGTTTGCTGGGGCAATGTCTGTCAGACGAAGTTCCAAACTTTCTCTCCCCCGAAATTCATTAACACCAATACTTGCAAGCACATCAACGGTATTTTTTAATGTGGAGATTTCGCCTCCTAATCCAAACCCAATTGCATCTACTTCGCGATCACCCACCAAAAGCTTTGCTTTTATGTGATCGTTTGATTTTCCCACCGTTTTTATTGAAATAAGCGGCAACCCCCGTAAAACAAATGCTGGCTTTTTGTTACCCTCACCAAACGGCTCAAACTTTGTCAGCATACGTGCCGTATCCCACGTAACTACATGAGAAGAAATATGTGCATCTGCTACATGGAGAGATTCTAACCCGCCGTCGCTCAAAGAGCTTTGCTGGGCAACGAAATATTCTCGTAAGCCGTTTTTCATATGTTCTAGATTCTCGTGCTGCACAGAAAAGCCAGCCGCCGCCTTATGGCCACCAAGCTTGAGTGTATGATGCCGAACAGACTCGAGCGCAGACATAACATTCCCCTTGCCGCCGCCTCGAGCAGACCCCACTGCGTGCGCAAGGGAACTGTGCCCGCCTACCACAAATGCAGGCTTTGCAAATTGCGAAGCAAGCCTCCCCGCAACGAGTCCAACAATGCCCGCCGGCCATGTTTTATTTGCAATAAATACAAATGGCAAATCATGATCTATTTCTAAATTTGCCTCATCCATCATTTTTTTGGTAAGACTTCGCCTCTCGTTATTTAATTGCACCAACTTTTTCACGGCAATTTCAGCTTGCGTTGAGCTTTGAGCCAGTAGTACATCAAATGCACTTTGCGGATGGCCTATTCTGCCAGCAGCATTGAGTAGCGGAACGATGCGAAATGCAATATCTTCTGCAGTAATCGTGGATACGTTCACTCGGGATTCTTTCAATAATGCTGCAATTCCAGGATGTTTCGTTCTCATTAATACTTCTTTTCCAAAGCGAACAATGGCACGATTTTCACCTAAAAGGGGCATTACGTCTGCAATGGTCCCAATCATCACAATATCAAGCAGCCATTTTTCTTTATCAGCATCCCCCACAAAAGGGGAATTTGCATGACGGAATAATGCTTGAGCTGCCTTCCACGACATACCCGCGCCGCATAAATGCTCCCACTTATACGAACCAGCAGGATGCCTTGGATGCAGTATTGCGTATGCCTGAGGCATTTGTTCCGGAATTTCATGATGATCAACAATAATCACGTCTTTTCCTGCTTCCTGCAGCATCGCAATTTCTGCACTATTACTAATTCCACAATCAACAGTTATAAGCACTTCAAATTCTGATGCCATTTGCTGCAAAACTACCCCATTTAATCCGTACCCGTCATCATACCGATGCGGTAAATATGGAATTACATGCGCGCCAAGCGCCGTAAGCGTTTCAATCATGATGGCAGTAGACGTAATTCCGTCTGCATCATAATCACCGTACACAACAATTCGTTCTTTATTCTTTATAGCGCGAAAGATGCGTTCAACTGCTTTTTCCATATCGGCAATTGAGTACGGGTCGTGAATGTCGCGGTCATATGAAGAAGCAAAAAACGATTCTTGTTCGCTCACTGCAACATTGCGGTTTGCAAGCAGTACACGAACCAATGTTTCCGCATCGTCTATTTCTCGTTCACCCCCACGTATTCCCCAAACCTTTTCTTTCATGGAAACGAAATGCCATCCTCAACATGTTTATACGCAGTTGTATGGTGCTCCAGGAATTTTTGTAAATCATGCCCCATTGGAGGATGAATTTCATCTTCTATTTGTAATAATCTATTATATTTACTCGTTCTATCAGACCTGGAAGGAGCCCCTGTTTTTATTTGCCCCGCACCTACTGCTACTGCAAGATCCGCAATAAACGTATCTTCCGTTTCACCGGAACGATGAGAAATAACCACGTTATGCCCTGCTTCTTGAGTAATTAAAATTGCCTGAAGCGTTTCAGTGAGTGTTCCAATTTGATTTGGTTTAATAAGTACCGCGTTTGTTGCACCGCTGCTAATGCCTTGTTTAATTCGAGTGGTATTTGTTACATATAAATCATCTCCCATTACTTGCAATACATTTCCATGAGAGCGAGTAAACTGCTCAAAATCCAAAAACGCATCTTCAGCAAATGGATCTTCTAGCGAAATAATTGGGTACCTTTCCCGCCACATGTTATACATGAACGCTAAATCGTTAGACTGCAGTAGGCCGCCATCAATCATGTACCCTTCTCGCTCAGCGTCATAAAACTGCGATGCTGCAGCATCAATCCCAATATATACATCCACCCCGGGCACATATCCTGCGTTTTCAATTGCGCGTGTAATTAAAATAAATGCATCTTCACTTTTTGAAAGCTTGGGCGCAAAACCGCCCTCGTCGCCCACTTCCGTTTGAAAGCCAGAGGAAAGCAATAACTTCTTCAGTGCAGAGTGTATTTCAACGCCCATGCGCAGAGCCGTTGCAAAATCCTTTGCGCCAACTGGCAATACTTGAAATTCTTGAATAGAAAGACCATTACTTGCATGCGACCCGCCATTTATTAAATTTATTTGCGGTACGGGCATGAGCGCTTTTCGTTTTGGAAACAATTGTTGCAAATATACATAGAGCGGTAACTGCTGATGAACCGATTCTGCCCGAGCGCATGCAAGAGAAACAGAGAGTATTGCATTTGCGCCCAGGTGTTCCTTGTTTGGCGTTCCATCTAATTCCATCATCCGCCTATCAATTTTAGATTGGTTTGCCGTATCTTGCCCTATGAGCGCCTCATGAATTTTTTCATTCACATTTGCAACTGCTTGCAAAACGCCGTTCCCGTTGTATCGTTTTTCATCTTTATCGCGCAGTTCATGCGCTTCGTGAATTCCCGTTGATGCGCCGGAAGGTACCATGGCGGAGCCACGAAAACCCCTTTCACACACAACTTCTGCTTGAACAGTTGGATTACCCCGAGAGTCTATAACTTCACGAGCTAGTACACGCTGTATCTTTGCCATAGAAAAAATTACTTCTGTGAAGTAATAGCAACAATACCAGGAAGTCGCTTCCCTTCAAGAAACTCAAGCATAGCCCCGCCCCCGATAGAAACATGGTTAAACGAATCTACTTTTTTCATTTTCTCAAGCATATTTACCGTATCACCACCGCCAACAACCCGAAACGCACTACTTGTCGCAAGGGCATTTACCAGCGCTTTCGTACCCTCTGCATACGCATCCACCTCCACATGACCAACGGGTCCATTCCAAATAATTGTTGCGGCACTGGAGCATGCCGTAAGTATCTCAGCTATCGATTTTGGACCAATATCCCATACACCGCCCACATGTTCCGGAATATATGAAACATCCACTGTTTGTGTATACGACCCGTCATCATTTCCAATCACTACATCAGTTGGAAGAATAATCTGAGGGGCATATTCTTCTAAGAGATGCCGAGCAACTGCAATTTCGTCCGGAGAAAACATGCCATCTGGCCATTTGTATTTCGATGCTAAAAAGACGTTTGCAATTTTCCCTCCCAAACACATCTTGTCGACGTTCGCGAGCAAGTATTTCAATATTCCAATTTTCGTTGTAATTTTGGAACCACTCACAATTGCAATGTACGGTTTTTTTGCTGTTTTCTTTAACGCTGTTAATACGTTTACTTCCGTAACAGTGCGGCGCCCTGCTGCGCTCGTTAATAGTTGGGGAAGTAATACAATAGACGTATGCGCGCGATGACTAGCACTAAAAGCTTCATTTATATATGCATCGCCCACATGCGACAACTCTTCTGCAAATTTATTATTGAGTGACATTTCTCGCTCATCGAGACGTACATTAGGAAACAACGCCACATCTCCTTGTTCCATACCCTGAACTATTGATTCGACTTGTGAGCCATATAGTTTTGGAAGTAATCGAACATCGTCCCGCAACAGGTTTTGTAAGCGCTTATGAATTTCCTCCATAGAAAGAAGATTTTCATCTTCACCAGGGCGACCAAGGTGCGCAAGTAAAAGAACTTTGCACCGCTTTTGTCGAAGTTCTGCAATCGTAGGTAGTGCTGCTTCTATTCGATAGTCTTCTGACGAATCTATAATACCATCTTCTCCCGCCGTTACGTTAAAATCTACACGAACAATTACTCGCTTCCCGTCGAGTAGAATATCATCCATGGTTCGCAGTGACTCCATACACTTAACTTCGCCCAACTGCAAGCACTTGTTCTACAAGCCTGTTAGAATATCCCCATTCGTTATCATACCAAGCCAGAACTTTTATTAAGTTGCCACCCACTACACGTGTCAATGGTAAGTCGACAATGGCAGAATGCGGATCGCCAATAAAATCACTCGACACAACAGGTTCTTCCGTTACGGCAATAATTCCTTGATAGATTGGATTATCTACGGCGTCTTTAAATGCCTGGTTTACTTCTTCAACCGTTACATCTCGTGAAAGCAAACAGGTAATATCCGAAATAGATACAACGGGCACGGGCACTCGGAGCGACACACCGTCAAACTTTCCCGCAAGTTCCGGCAGTGCAAGGGTTGCTGCAATTGCAGCGCCTGTAGCTGCTGGCACAATATTTTGCGCTGCTGCCCTGCCTCTCCTGAAATCTCCTTTACCGCCAGGGCCATCTACAATACTTTGCGTTGCCGTGTATGCATGAGCAGTGGTGAGGAGCGCCTTCTCTACACCAAACACACTGTGTAATACAGCCATAACTGGAGCAGCAGAGTTTGTGGTACACGACGCATTAGAAACAATTCCTGCCCCTTGCAACGTATTATCGTTTACACCCATAACAACAGTTGGAACACTTTCGCTTTTTGTAGGTGCTGATATTACTACATGCTTTGCGCCCGCGAGAATGTGTTTGTTTGCACCTTCTTGTTCTGTAAAAAATCCAGAAGATTCAATAACCACATCAAATCCTAAATCTTTCCAAGGCAATTT
>CAYIHP010000042.1:0-7000 GCA_964363175.1 uncultured Candidatus Saccharibacteria bacterium | reverse complement strand
AGTATCCTGAGATACTGCGGCCGCAGTGATACTAATGCTTTTTTCTGGCGTAACATTCGGGCCAGTTTCTGGTCCTAGGGCTTTGTTTCCGTATTCTGCAATTGTTATATCTTTTGGAAAAAGTTCCGCGTATGGGCTAAGCTCTCCAGAAAATCGAACGGGTATATCGAACCATCCCATAGTTCTGCCTCTGCTTGTTCCGATCGTGATTTCAATTCGATAACTTCCAGCTGGAAGATTTTCGGGTGGCGTGTATGTGTAGGGAATATCTTTTTTTTCTCCCGCAAGAAGAGCAAAGCTCTCTTGTGAGAAAATCGTGTCGTACACGGGAGCGTTATCTTCTACTACAGGGTTTTCAGTTGTTGCTGCGGGCAATGCACCTAGTAAATCAATGGAATACACCATGTCTCCTAAAATATCGTCGCTCTTATTCCAAAATGTAATAGTTCCGTTTACGTTATTGCTGTCATCTACTGTGCCCGTAGCTTTTAACACATATGCTTCTGGTGGATGGTAAATATCTTGTTCCGTTACATTTCCTCTATTTCCGAATGGATCGGGAATCGGTTGCGCAGATGCAATGGGTGCTAGAGTGAATAGAGAAACTATAAATGTGCCAACGACTATGATTTTTTTATCGTACATAAATACATAATACCACATTGATGTCATGCCAGTTTCAGCGCTTCTTTAGAATATATTTTTATAAATGATTTTATGTTGTACTGGTTCTCGTCTAATTCTTTTTTAGTAAACCATTTCAGATTTCGATGTTCTTTTTCTGCGAGGGTACAGTTCTCACTTGTTGACGTTGCGTAATACACAAACACTACATGTTTATGTTTTTCGGTAATATCGTGAATGTTTATGTGCTGAGGGGTAGTGAGGGGCTTCGTTGTGTCACCGGAAATTTCAGGTAAGCGTGTTCCTAGTAGTGTAATAGTGAGTCCACACTCTTCTTGCACTTCCCGCAGTAATGCTTGCTCGGGATCTTCGCGCAGTTCTATATGCCCACCAACAGGGAGCCACGTGTTATATTTTTTATGATCAGCTAAAAGAACTTTGTTGTTGTGAACAATATATGCAACAGAAACAAAATCGATGTATTTATGAATATGCGGCATAGAAATGAGAGTAATTATTGCATGGATACTACCAATATTGTATCTTATAAATATGATTATCTATGCAGTTATTACAAAAGAAGACGATTGGTACATTGTTACTGCTTTGCCGAGCGGAGTTGTTACGCAAGGAAAAACTATTGAAGATGCAAAGAAAAATATTCGAGAGGCCGTTGAGCTGTATTATGAAGATGAGGATATGGATGAAGAGTCATTTTCAGATCCTATGCTAACGCCCATAGAGATTACAATGCGTCATGGCCAAAACACTGTCCGGTAAAGCGGTAGTTAAAATTTTAGTTAAGCATTTTGGTTTCCGGGTGGTTAGTCAAAAGGGAAGCCATATTAAGCTGCAGAAAAATTTAGGGACCGTTACAGTTGGGACGATTGTTCCAAATCACAAGGAGCTTGCTTCAGGTACTTTGAAGGGCGCATTAAAATTGGCAAAAGTAGACAAGCACGCTTTTTGGAAGCACGTGTAAGGACTCATCTACAGTTTGAGATAAAGCCACATATAAAGAAAAGTTGCGGTTAATAATATTATAAGAGCTAAATAAGATAGTAAGAAAAAATTAGCTAGAAAAAGTTTCTGCGGTTGTTTTTTTAGTGAAGAGCTTACTGTAAACGTTACTAGGGCTGCCAGCAAAATAATAAAGGTAAGACCATAGATTCCTGCGAGATAAATCATTTCAACCCCAACCAGGTAGCTACAAACCCAAGAGATACTGCCTACTGCGAGAATTATTATATCTGTGAAAGAGTAATTAGAGTTCTTGTTAAGCATAGATTTAGTTTATCAGAAATAATACTTTTGTGTCGAAGGAGGGAGTTGAACCCTCAAGGCTGTGAAGCCATACGCTCCTGAAGCGTACGCGTATACCAATTCCGCCACTCCGACATAGTATTCGCTACGTGCTGCGCCCCGCGTAGCCCAAAGGGCGAAGTGGGGTATGCCAGTTTCACCACATCCCCAAGTTATCAATATACCAATTCCGCTGCGCCGGCCATAGCTCCGCCGGTTGGCGGAAGCGACGGCTGGCCACTCCGACATGGATTCCGGCTCGGAGGCCGGAATGACAATTTACCCTGCTAATTCTTTTAACTTGTTTTTAAAATCTTCGACGCCTTTTACGGGAACGGGGTCGGTGTTGTAGTTGAGTGCTAAGTGATACGTTGCCCATAAGCCAAATACTACGGCGTAAGATATCTGCTCTAAAAGGGATTCGCCTTTGACTTGAACTTCTGTGACAGAAACTCCCCAGTCTTCATACATTTTTTTTGTAACGTCCATGCGTACGGCAATTTGTGGGTGGTCTGTTGTTGTTCGTAAAAATACGCCATGGAATGCTGCTTGCGGATTTGTCATGCCAACCATTTCATTATGGTTGAGTTCTGGGAACTCGTTCCAGAATGCAGCTGTTTTTGCATTTTCGTTAGTTTGAATTTTCATATTCTTTGCGGCAAATCCCATTGCGTCAGAAGAATAAAATACGGGAGTTTTGCCTTTAAGGGTGTCAGCGAGTGCTTTTGCAGGTATTTCGAGCGCCACAATTTCGCTATTAATCATGTCTGCAGTTTTTTGTAACGCTGACGAAATATCTTTTGCATGATTACTGTTTGCAAGCGTAACTGCAAGGCCCGTAAAGCTTGCAAATAATGTGTGGCGCGGTTGCATGCCAGGGTAATCTATAAGAGAAAAGGGAACGGAGTCTCGTTTTGCAAATTCTAAAAGCTTGCCGCCTGCAGTGTTTACGAGTATTGGTTGATTATTTTTCTTTGCATCCTCGTATGCGGATAATGCTTCTTCCGTATTGCCAGAGTATGAGCTTACGATGGTAAGAGGATTTTTGCCATACATGTGAGGTAGGCCGTAGCTGCGGTGAACGGTGAGCGGGAGTGTTGGGAGGTGAAGTGCGTTTAATAAATCTCCCGGGTGACCACTTCCGCCCATACCTGCAAGTACGATGGAATCAAAATTCCCAGAAACTGATACGTTTTTATTTACCTCAAGCGAGTGCCGAATTTGATCACCTTGTTTTAAAATAATATCGCGCATTTCTTCGTACATACGTTAGTTGTTATAAAATAAACTTTTTTTATGTATTCCAAAGTCGTTTTACTCGAACGTGCCACTGCTCAATATTGTTGAATCTGTCAGACGGTAATCCTCCCTTTTCAATATCTGCCCCTTTTACTTGAGTGCGCTGCGCATAGAGATAGTATGGGCGATATAATATAATAGCTGGGTGAATGTCGAGGAAGCGTTCAATAAAAGATTGGAGTAATTCTTTTCGTTTTTCTTGATCGGTAGAAATGCGCGCATTTTCGAGAAGTTTGTCTGTGTCTTTATCTTGTAAGAGAGACAAGTTGAGCCCAGGACTTTTTATTTGCGAAGAATGCCAAAACGGATACGGGTCCGGATTTACGGGCAAGCTTTCGCCGTACAGCAATATTTCGTATTGTCTTGGAATGACGGCAGTTTGTTGAATAACAGCAGTACTTAAACTTTGGATATTGGTTTTTACTCCAATTGCGCTCCATTTTTCTTTGATAAGTTCCGCGGTCTTTATGTATTCTTGCCAATCAGTAGTGGTAATTGTTACTTCTAATTGTTTGCCTGCCTTTTCTCTAATGCCATCTTGACCACCTACTTTCCACCCAGCGCTATCGAGGTTTTGCTTTGCTTTTTCAACATCAAACACACTATCTCTAATGTCGGGGAATGAAAACATTCCATCTGGAATGGGCAGTGCGAGCGCTTCTCCTTGCCCGCCCAGTGCTTGCCGTACTATATCGTTTCTATCTACCGCTAAATCAAGTGCAGAGCGAACTCCGGCATCGCCTAAAATTGGGTTTTTTGCTTGGTTTAAAAAGAGTCCAAAATATTGTGGAAGAAGAAGTTTTTTAATTTGGAGTGAGGATCGATGTTCTACAGAAGATACTAATGAGGAGGGTAAGTGTCCTATTCCATCTACTTTGTTTGCCGTGAGAGCAGAAATTGCTTCTTCGTGAGTGTTGACGAATGTGAATACCAAATTGCTCAAGTGAGCTTTTTGTCCGTAATATTCTTCATTTCGCGCAAAGCTGATAGACGTGATTTCTCCTGTCTTTTTCTTTGTTACTATTTCTTCAAACTTAAAGGGTCCAGAACCTACGGGTTTTAATTGTTGTTCTGCGAAGCTGGCTGTTTTTGCGGGGATGTTTTCCCATACATGTTTTGGTAAAATGCCCACAGTAAGGCTGGAAATAAACGGAGCGTACGGCGTTTTTTGCAACGTAAATTTTACGGTTTTATCATCTATTTTTTGTACACTTACTCCCTGGAATGTTGGTGCAATAGGGGAATTATGATCTTTTGACTGAATGCTTTCAATGGTAAATACCACATCATCTGCGGTTACATTTTTTCCGTCATGCCAGAGTGCGTCTTCTCGCAAATGAATAGTGTATGTTTTTCCGTCGGTTGATGTTTCTACAGCAGTTGCGAGATCGTTTTGCAGTGTGAGGTCTGGGCCCAAGCGAAACAACGAAGAGTACACCACTTTTGTTAAATCCATGTCCACATCGTTTGTGCTTGCCAATATAGGATTGATGTAACGGGGTTGTCCGACGAGGGCTTCCGTATATGTTCCGCCATTTTGTGCAACAAGAGTGCTGTGCCGCTGTACGTATCCGGTGATGGAAAGCGAGAGCGAGGTAATGAGAAGAATACTTAAAAAGCCCAAAATAGTCTTCTCTTGGTTGTACATATTGCTATATATAGTATGCGACCACC
Source organism: uncultured Candidatus Saccharibacteria bacterium (assembly GCA_964363175.1). Taxonomy (GTDB): domain Bacteria; phylum Patescibacteriota; class Andersenbacteria; order UBA10190; family UBA10190; genus HO2-45-11b. The sequence goes on along the minus strand of CAYIHP010000042.1, from coordinate 2,101 downwards.
TTGTTATGTCTTGAATGTGTATCATAGGGGCGAATATTCTATTGTCGACCCCGAGTCAGATTCGCGCAATATTGACGCAATGCCATAATCATATGTAGTGTGAATTCCGTTTTCGCAGCTAAATGTATTTCGTTCGCCTGTTTTTTCCGCCTCTAAAACAGAATACAGCTCAAACATACTTGGGCTTCGTTTAACATAGTAATATCCTTTTTCGGTTTCTTTGGGGTCTGTGGGGAAAGGCTTCTCTGGATTTTTATATTTCTCAACGGCGTCTCGCAGGTCTATCTCGATTGCATCTTGAACAGACTTATTTTCAGGAGCGCTTATAACTCCACACCATGAAAGCTTGTTATATGGAGGAAACGTTCCGTGTTTTATTTGCGATAAATACAGCGCAGTTTCTATATCTGCTAAATGATGCTTACGAATGGTATCGCGTGCTTGCTTGTCTTGTTTTATAAGCAGGAGTGTTCCTGATGTGAGGAGTAAGAAAATCGCAGCAAATACTGGTGCGTATTTTTTACTCAACAAAAAGATGTGCAAGAGCTATAACGAAGAAGAGGACTGATAAAACTACCGTTGCTTGGAACATGCGTTTTTCGCTTCCGCGACGGACATAAAAACCCGCATCGCCGCCACCGAAAGAAGAACCAAGCCCAGCAGAGCTGCTCTGTAATAAAATGCTTCCTGTCATAAGCACTGCAACTACGATAAAAAGAATATTTAGCCACAACATAAGTGTACCCATATACGGTATGGAAAATATGTGGGTAGGTCAAGTTGACAATATATCCAGATTTCCTCCCCTCGTATTAGGGGAGGCGCCCCGCCAACAGGCGGTGGGGTGGGGTCGTAGTGGCGTATACTGAAGAAGTGGCGCTTGTCTACACAAGAAAAGATAGTGAATTTACACGGAGTGTTCTGCGTAAACGTATGACCGCTCCTGAGTTGGTATTCTGGACTGCAGTAAGAAACAGAAAATTAAAAGGGTATAAGTTTCGGAGGCAATACAGTGCAGGCAGGTATGTTATTGATTTTTACTGTTCAAAGGTGAGACTTGGTATTGAAATAGATGGAGATTCACATTTTCAAGATGAACAAAAACAATATGATGCTGTTCGACAAGAATATATTGATTCGCTAGGTATCGAGATTCTTCGATATACAAATGATGAAATTATGAAAAATCTCAGTGGGGTATTAGAAGACGTTAGTAAACGCTTGCCGTAACGACCCCCTCCCTAGCCTCACGTCTAGGCGCTCCCCCTCATACGAGGGGGAGAAATCGACTGCTATTTTTTAGAATCTTCCAATCGATCAAGCGCTCGATCAAATGCCCTGTCTATTGCTTCGTTGATTTCTTTTTCAAAATCTTGTTTCAATTGGCGGAATTCTTCTTTGGTCATGAAGATTATTTTGCTATTTCTTCTACTACCCAGTAGATCTTTTGGTTACGTGTAGCTCCATAACCGATATATTTGCCATCATCGCTAAAACGAATACTATCGAGAACTATCGAGTCATACTCTTTTCCGCGGGTTGTATTTTCTCCGTTGATATTACCTACCATTAACAGTAATCCTCGGTTTTTGACGATGTAGGCGATATGTTTTTTATCAGGAGAGAGAATTAGGTTACTAATCTCTCCGCTATGTGACCATCTGGACCCTCGTGCTATTGGATGTTTATATTGTTGCCCGTCTTTTTTTAGAATGATTCTGTTCTTTAGGGGCAAGCATATTTCCATTCCTCCGCACCCGGGGCGAATTTTTTCGATTGATGCACTTATCTTGTCATCGATAATATATTCTGTTGGATTTTCTATTGATATATACTTTGCTTGGTCTTTAAGAAAATCAGCTGGTGTGTAGGTGGAATTTAAGTAATGTTCCGTTTCGCTTTTACTAGGAGGAGATGTAAATAAATCTTTTGTATCTCTGTTTTTTATGTATAGCTGTGATCCCACTGGATTAACGGGAAGAAAGCCTTCTCCTGGCGTTGTTCCTTTTCCGCTAACAAACATGAGCGCGGAACTGTCGGGGGTGAATTTAAAAGCGGAAATATAATTCTGAAAAGGGCCAAAGTGAAGATTGTCAACAAA
>CAYIHP010000041.1:0-7053 GCA_964363175.1 uncultured Candidatus Saccharibacteria bacterium | reverse complement strand
ACGTAATAAAACATAGAAGGCGGAACGTAAGAAATTTTACATAAAATTTCAACGTTCCAGCAGCGTTTATTTTGCGAAGCAAAATATTACGCTGCGGAGAGGGTGAGATTCGAACTCACGGACCCCTTCCGGAGTCAACACCTTAGCACGGTGCCGCACTAGGCCAGGCTATGCGACCTCTCCATATCTAAGCGAAGTTTACCATATCTTATTTCTTATATCGCTTCAAGTGCTTTGGGTTGCTGGATCCAATAACGTGAAAATACGTTTCTATATCCCTCTTACTATCTAGTCGGACATCCTCTCCCCCAGCTAACCTCGGATTCATTCCAAACGCAGACAAAGCGTCAAATACGGACAGTAAAAGCGGTGTTGAATGGCTAGTAAAACAGAGTTTTTTATATGAATACTGCTTTCCATTCACCGTATACTTATGTGTGAACACGCACCCATCTGTATCAACAAGACCTCGCACACACGCTATCAGTAACTTTCTATCGTCCTTAATCCATTTTGGCACGTCTACTTGTTGTCTCACCTTATCTCCGACATGGAGACCAAGTTCTTGCACGACATACTCAACGAGCTTAATGCGAGAAACCATAACTGAATCTGCTAATCCTTGCTTATGCGAAAATTTGCTTGCTTTTAAGTGAAACAATTCGAGAAAGAGCTTTGTTACAAATCTACTATATGGCTCATCATCATATCGGTGCAACGTAACCGCTAATTGATACTTCGTTATGCCACCATCACCAAGCATTATTCCCACAAATTCAGCTAACTTTTCCGACCGTGGCGGAATATGAAATGGCAAAGGTTCGTTATGAATCGAATTATGAATATGCCTTCCTGTTTTCTCATACCACCCTTGCCACTTTTCTTTCCGATACTCTTCATCGTCGGCAACTCTCCCATATTTTTCTACATGAGACTTTCCTCCAATACGCCCAGCTTCCCTTGTATGAACAGACCATGTTTTCACGATAACTCTGCGCGGCAATGGAATTCCGCTTTTCTCTTCCAAAAGCAATGCACTTTCATGCGACATATGAAACTTTTCTTTAGCCCAATCTCGTAACGATCGAGGATGCGCCTTAACCATTTCCCCTAGCCCTTTCCAGTCAATGCTTAATCTTTTTTTAGCCTCAGTAATAAACGCCGCCTGTGCTCCTGATCGCAGAAATATAAGCCTATCAAGTGAGTTCCTCCTACTCATATCATCAATTATAGAACAAAAACAACACAAATAAAATAGGTACATTTTATTGCCTTTTTGGCAAAATTCCTGTATAAATTTCCCTATGCGCTCATAGCTCAGTTGGTAGAGCACCTGACTCTTAATCAGGTTGTCCCAGGTTCGAGCCCTGGTGGGCGCACAATACAAAATAAACCAATATTAAAATATTTACCGTCCTGAGTGTTTTCTGAATAAATACGTTGCCATTGGGATTGCGATACAAATAATAGCAATACACCACGTAACTGCAATAATTCCATGACTCCCTATTGGCGTGCCAATCATCAACGCACGAATGGCTTCAATGACGTGAGTAACGGGTTGATTTTCGGCAAATAGTTTAAGAAACTTTGGCATGCTTTCTGTAGGTGCAAATGCGGCGCTGGCAAATGTGAGTGGGAATACGATAAAAAACCCGAGCCATTGCACCGTTTCAACAGACTTCGCAAGCAGCCCTAAAATTGCTGCTACCCATGACATAGCGAATGTAAACACCAGAACGATACCGGCAATTGCAAACCAATCTGAAGCGGAAGCTTCTGGGCGAAAGCCTACTAAAAACCCCGCACCAATCATGACAACGGACTGAATACTATTACGAAAAATATCTGCAACCACATGCCCCATCAAGAGTGCCCAACTTGCAATAGGAAGTGATTTAATGCGGTCGATAATTCCCTTTTGCAAATCCGTCGCAACGCTCAGAGATGTTGTAAGAGAACCAAATGCCAAGCTTTGCACTAAAATACCCGCAACAAGAAAATTCACGTACGTAGTGCCGCCCGTATTAATTGCTCCACCAAACACGTATCGAAAGAGCATCATAAACATCACGGGCTGAATTGTTAGTCCAAGAAGTTGATCTGTGTTTTTAAAAATATGTTTTAAGCTTCTCGTAATTAAAACGATACAGTCACTCAACACCCAATACGCTTTGGAGCGCTGCTCTGGTTTCACTGCTTGCGTTACGTATATGGTGCGTTGTGTCATAGGTTATAGTTCTTCCGTTTTTTCAACTTCTGCTTTATGCCCAGTAAGTTGCATAAACACATCATCGAGTGTCGGCTTGTGGAGAGAAAGTGTGTCTATCGTTATTCCCTTTTGTTCCATTTGATCGAGTATTCGTTTCACTTCATGTACGCTCCCGTCTGTTGCTACGCTAATTGTCCTGTTACTTTCATCGTGTTGCAACCCTTCCCCACCAATTGCACTCATTGCTTCTGCAAAATTACTTGTGCGTTGAATGGTTAATTCTAATCGCTCTTTTCCAACATGCGATTTCAGCTCTTCACTTGTTCCCTGCGCAATAATTTTCCCGTTATCAATGACTGCAATTTTATCCGCAAGACGGTCTGCTTCTTCCAAATATTGCGTAGTGAGTAAAATAGTTACATCTGCCTCCACAAGTTTTTCGATAATATCCCACATCATAAGCCTACTTCTGGGGTCGAGACCTGTAGTTGGCTCATCTAAAAATAAAATGGGTGGAGTTGCGATGAGACTGGCTGCAAGATCTAAGCGGCGCCGCATTCCTCCAGAATATGTTTTCACTATGCGGTTTTGCGCTTCTACCAAATCAAACTGTTCAATTAAAGCTGTGGCCCTTTGTTTGCAATCAGCCTTACTTAGGTGATACAAGCGCCCTATCATGGCCAAATTCTCATATCCCGTTAAGTATTCGTCCACTGCAGCATATTGACCGGTAAGGCCAATACTTTCCCGCGCTGCTTGGGGGTTTTCCACAACATCATGACCGTTCACAAACGCCTTTCCCCCATCTGGCTGCAAAAGTGTGCTGAGTATTCGAATGGTAGTGGTCTTCCCGGCTCCATTTGGCCCGAGTAGGGCAAGCATCGTGCCTTTTTTCACAGAAAAGTCCACGCCTTCTAGTACCTTCACGTTCTTGAATGACTTTTTGAGCCCATGCACCACTATTGCTTCATCGAATATCATACATGGTATACTATCAGTATTATTTTATTTTTCATACTAACTATTTATGAATAAATTTATTACTTCAACCATTCTTGGAGCTATGGTTCTTGGGCTAGCAATGCCTGCCTTTGCAGAAGAAACCACACGAACAGAAGTAAAGAAAACCGTTGCTGCAAAAATAAAAGAATACATGCCGAAAAAAGCAGATCTTACGTGTATGAGAAATGCAGTGGGGGCACGGGAAGACTCTATTATATCTGCAAAAGAAAAGGCTTTTGCCAGCATGGACGCTACATTCAAAGCTCGCCGAGATGCACTAAAATCTGCGTGGGAAAAAACAGATGCAAAAGAGAGACGAAGTGCAATAAATGCAGCGTGGAAAGCATTTAAAGAGTCTCATAAGACAGCAAGAAAGCAGCTTCAAGCAGATGACAGGAGCGCATGGTCAGCGTTTAAGACAGCAAGCAAAGCATGCAACGTCGACTCGTCTTCTGAAGGGAGCGACAGAGCAGGAGAAAAGTTAGACCGCGATACGCTGTAAATACGGCGTTAGAAAATAAAAAGGTGCGTCCATTTAATGGACTGCACCTTTTTATTTTGACTAATGCTTAGATATAATGTATGGTATACATCATATGCAAAAGATTTGGTTTACTTTGAGTGTTCTATTAGGAGCTGCTATTACCCTGATTTTTCTTCCTTCCCTTGCATTAGCTATCGTATTAATTAATGCTCTTTTTGCGTTTTTACTTGCAATTCTTCAGCTCAAAAGCGCAATAACGCCAAATAACCCTAAGCACATCTCATCGATGAAAGGATATGAACCTTTCGTCTCTATTCATATTCCTTGCCACAATGAGCCCTACGAAGTTATCTACAAAACGTTAAAAAGCATTTCTGATCTGAGCTATGGTAATTATGAAGTGCTCATTATAGATAATAATACGCACGATCCCCTTCTGTGGCAGCCAATTAAAAAGTACTGCGAAACACTGGGTGATAAATTCCATTTCTACCACTACGAATCCTTAGCCGGGTATAAAGCAGGTGCCTTAAATGCCGCGCTGGAGCACACAGACGAGCGAGCGGAGGTTATTGCAGTTATTGATGCAGACTACATTGTAAACGAAGATTTCTTACAAATCGGAGTTCCTTATTTTCAAGACGAGAAAGTCGCCATCGTGCAATATCCGCAAGACTACTACAATATCACAAAAGGCACATTTGGCATCCAGCAAGAATATCGTAGCTTTTTCGACACAATTCTCACACAAGCAAATAACTGGGATGCCGTTACTGCAACAGGGACACTTTGTCTACTTCGCGCCAAACTCTTTTCAAAAAAATCGATCCAGTGGAACGAGTGGTGCATTACCGAGGATGCTGAATTAAGCATTCATTTACATGGACTTGGATATAAGGGGATATTCATTAATGAAGTTGTTGGGACAGGATTAATGCCATTTAATTATTATTCCCTACAGCGACAACGAGAACGATGGGTGTATGGAAACACACAGATTATTAAAAAAGACACCTTATCGATACTCCTCAATCCAAAACTCAATCTGAAACAAAAGATTAGTTTTATGACGCAGCTTACAGCCTGGATTCATCCAAACCTGCTTCCAATTCTGTATATCTCTATCTCTATTTTTCTTGGAAGTGTAGGAATGTTCAGCCAAACACTTGTTACCGTAAGCTGGATAGGACTTATAACAATTCTTGCTTTTATAGTTGCAAAGATCCTCTATTTTGCGATCGATCAATGGAAAAAAGGTAATGCATCAATAGAAGGGGTTCTCACAACAACAATGTCACACTTTGGACTTACAAATACCATGTCTTTTATTTGGCTATGGGCATTAACATCAGCACAACTTCCTTTCAACCGAACAACAAAAGACCCAAGAGAGAAAACGCTTCCCTATATTCCTTTGGATATTATTGCCGTGTTCTTCTATTTAGCGCTAAGCAGTGTGGCGATTTTTACAGCACATCAAGAAATAACAGTCATAGCTATAACAAGCGCCGCGCTAGGACTTTGGATGCTTGTTTCGATACTATTCCTTTCATGGGAAATGAATAAAGCAAGGCAAGCTGCAAATACAGTATTATTAGACTAAGCCAATTTCTTATAGACGTTCTCGTATCCCTTGGCCATAGCAGATCGACTAAATCTATTTTGAACATCCTCCCTACACCTGTCCCGAGAAATAGTTCTGATCTCCTTCATTCCCTGCACCATTTCATCTACAGAACTTACAATAAAACCAGTCTCACCAGGAATTACAACCTCTGATACAGCGCCTTTATTCCAACCAACAACTGGAGTCCCACAAGCCATTGCCTCAATCATTACGAGTCCAAAAGCCTCCTGCCATTGTGTAGGAAATAGAAAACCTTTTGCATGTTGGAATAAGCGAATTTTTTCTTCTTCATTTGCCGGACCTACATACTGTATCTGTACCCCGTCAACGTGCGGCTGTATTTCCTTGGCAAAATATTCTTTATCCCTATCATCAATATTTCCAGCAATAATAAGTTTTTCACCGCTCTTCTTCGCAGCCTCTATTGCCAAATGAGTACCCTTTTCGGGCATAATGCGACTTAAGAATACAAAATAGTCACGCTCGACATCAGGAAGCGGCTTATATATCGAGGTGTCAATTCCATGGTAAACGGTGGCTACGTAATGTAAATCGGGGTGAAATGTCCGTTGAGCATTACTAATTGAAACATAGTTTCCATTCTTAAAATGATCAACAAGACCTTCGTACTCCTTCAAACTACTGTGAGACGTGTGCACAACAGGACATTTAGCGAAAGGCAAAAATGGAAGGGCCTGAAAACCAAGAATGTTATGCAGTACATCAAATTCCGAAGAGGCGTTAAACGCATTCGATGCATTTAATAAATCGTAGGAATTATCGGAAAAATCAAAACGCCCCTTAATATCGTACAGTGGACGATCCAGAACTGAGCGTAGTTCTGCTCTTGTTTTCGATCCGCCCGATGCAAACAACGTAACAGTGTGTCCCAGATCAACCAATCCCTCGACAAGATTATACACAACAAGTTCGCTTCCCCCATATCCGACAGGAGGGATCGGAAGCCAAATAGGACCAAGTACACCAATATGCATATAGTCAATACAGTACGCTACTTATAACCCTTCTTCAATAATCCGCTGATATACGTACGCACTGGAACGAGGTGTGCGTTTTTTTGTAATCCTGTCGACATGTATCAACCCAAACTGAGAATCAAAACCTTCTGTCCATTCAAAATTATCAAGAAGAGACCAGTAAAAGTATCCCCTAATATCGACCCCCGCTGTGCGGGCGTCTTTCATTGCTTGTATATGGTCATGGATAAATACTCCTCTCATTGCATCTTTTGCATCGGCAACGCCATTTTCTGTGACGTACAGAGGAATACCGTAGCGCGCATACACTCTTTTCAGTTCCTTTCCAAAAGCGTCCGGATCAATAGACCAACTCATATCTGAGACTGGAAGATTTTTTGTATTTCCACTCCCTATAAACGGCGGAAACAAGGAAAACTTCTTTCCTTGAGAAAAATAGTACTGGACGCCGATAAAATCAACATACTTCTTTGTTATATCAAGAAACAGATAATTCCATAGCCAACGAGTTAGTATGGAAAGGAGTCGATCAAGAGGATAATGTGCACGCGATGGATAGTACCCTATAATGCTTTGGCCAATCCCCACTTGAGGATCGTTGCATACTTTATGCAATATCTTATACGCCTGCTTGTGGGACGCAGCAAGATGCCAAGTAACTTTCAAAAAAGCTATACTATCACGCTTTTGAGGCGTCCACTTCGCAAACAACCAACCGTGAGCAGCATAT
>CAYIHP010000040.1:0-7100 GCA_964363175.1 uncultured Candidatus Saccharibacteria bacterium | reverse complement strand
ATTCTGGCTGCTCCGTTGCTTTATGGGATAGCGACCCTACTAATGTTCCCGCCCAAGTAACGCTCTAAGAAACAGTACAAGATGCATCTATTGTCTTTCTTTGCGTCTCTTCATGGTCGCTTCGGGAAGCAGCTGTTTCTTTGTTGCCTCATATACAAGACGGGGTAGTTGTTATCTGTCCTACAAAAGGTATTGAAGAAAAAACACTCAAGACATCAGATGAAGTGTTAGAAGATGTATTTGCGGGAAAGGCCGTTGTTTCACTCCTGCATGGCCCCATGCTTGCGGCAGAGATTATGCAAAATCTCCCTGCATTTTCTGTGCTTGCCGTGCCCTCCCAGGAACTATTTAATAGAGTTGCTGCGGTATTTTCTGGTAGCACGCTCCAGTTAGAATATTCGAGCGATGTTCATGGAGTTGCCCTCGCAGGGGTGCTAAAAAATATTTATTCTATTGGGCTTGGCATGACGTCTGCGCTTGCGCTTGGGAGCAACTTTCGTGGCTGGTTTGTAAAATCCGCGCTTTCGGAAATGGCACATATAATATCCGGACTTGGTGGAAAAGATGCAACTGCGTATACGAGTGCGGGTATAGCCGATATGGTAGCTACTGGGTTTTCTCCATATTCGAGAAATTGCAAAGTTGGGCAAGAAATCGTGCAAAATGGGGAGTGTGTGACGGTGAGCGAGGGGGGAGAATCGCTTCCGCAGATGATCAAACTACTCCAAGCATCATCTGTGAACGCACCTATTGTTTCTCTTATTGCTAAGATTGTTGCGGGGGAAGAGAACGCACATACAATTGACAAAGTCATGAATCGTACCTCACAATGACAATATGTCAAAACCACGAACTATGGAACGGAAAGTCCGTCAGAGACGGAAAGCGAAACTTGCTAAGCTTCGCATGTTGTTTATGAAAGCGAAGACTCAGGATGCGAAAGAACGCATTTTAGAAAAGGCGCAGAGCGTTTCTCCAAACAATATCAAAAGCCAATTTGCCGCACTCTGGGCTTAGTTAGTCCTTGTTGAATCCGTTTGCACTCCTTTGAGCAAATTGGAGGGTTTTGTTGTAGGCACGCTTCACAAGCAATGCATGGGGAAGAACATTCTTTACACGTAGTTTTTACATCTCCCGGATTGCCGCACCATCTGCACAGCGAATACCGTTTGCTGGGGTTTAAGTGTGAATCAACTGCGGCGCGGTGATCATACACAAAACATTCGCCTTGCCATGCTCCCTCAGGAAATTCTCGCAAGTAATTTGTAATACCGCCGTCTAATTGGTATACGTTTTTATACCCTTGTTGTCTCATTTCTTCCGCTGCTTTTTCGCATCGAATACCACTGGTACAAAACATAGCAACGGGTTTATCTTTTGGGATATTGCTTTCTGCAACAAATTTCGGAAATTCTTGAAATTTTGCAGTATTGGGAATAACTGCATTTTTAAACGTCCCTATGTTTGTTTCGTACCAGTTACGGGTATCAAGTACCGTGACGTCTTCTCGATGTATCATCGCATGAAAATCGGTGGGTGAGAGGTGGCCTGTTGAGGTAGGTATTGCAGATTTTTTGAGCGCCACAATTTCATTTCTAATATCTACTTTAAACCGTTTAAATGGTTTTATATCGCTGTTCCAGTGCTGGAAAAATAATTCCCCAAACTGCTCTGTTAGATACGTTTCTATAGCCTGTATTGCTTCTTCCGACCCCGCAACCGTTCCATTACAACCCTCATGCGCAACCAGTATAAGCCCAATCATAATTTGGGTTTTGCCAATGTCTTGCAAGGTTTTTTGCACAGCAAGCATTTGCTCTTTGCTGAGAGCTTGAAATACGTACCATTGGGTCATCGCATACATAGTGTATGTATAGCAAAGGCCGGATGTTTTTTCTAGGGGGTGAGTATTTCTCCCCCTTGGATAAGGGGGAGCACCCGCCCAGAGGCGGGGTGGGGGTAAATCAGCGGCGCATTACGACCCCCTCTCGCTCCCCCTCATATGAGGGGGAGAAATACTGCTACGTTATGCCGTTGGAAATTTTTTGCAGAGTTGTTTTACTTCCTCGGATATTTTCTTTATATCTTTTGATTGCTTTACCTCTTCTTCCAATGCTTCAAAGCTCATGTCTGCCCACTGTGACGCAATTGTCATAACTTCTCGAATCCATTTGGCAATTTTTTTGATTTCATTTTTCTTCATGCCTCGCGTGGTAAGCCATGGTGTTCCAAGTCGAAGAGCGGATGGGTTTCTTGGTGGACGGCTGTCCCACGGCATAGTGGAATAGTTTGTAGTTATTCCAGCGAGTGCAAGTACGCGGGCGAATGGACGGCCAAGCATGGGCTCATTTGAGAGATTAATGAGCACAAAATGTTTGTTAGTTCCATTTGTTACTAATTTGAAATTTTGCTTTTGCAGTTCAAGTGCTAAATCAGATGTATTTTTTATAACTTGCGCAGCATATTTTTTAAACGCTGGTTTGAGCGCTTCTCCTAGGCCAACGCATATTCCGGCAATATTGTGATTGTGTGGGCCGCCCTGTAAGCCGGGCAATATAGCGAGGTTTATTTTTTTTATTATATCTTCGTGCGCAAGAATAATTGCTCCTCTGCCAGATTTGAGTGTTTTGTGCGTCGTCATCGTAACTACGTCTGCAATGCCAACCGGGGAAGGAAATGCACCACCGGCAATTAACCCTGCTTCATGGGCGATATCTGCCAAATAGTATGCGCCCACTTTTTTTGCAATGGATTTAACTTTTTTGTGATTAATAACTCTTGGGTATGCAGTGCCTCCGGTAATAAGTAACTTTGGTTTATATTTTTCTGCAATTTCTGCAATCGCTTTGTAGTCAAACTGATGATTCTTTTTACTTGTTTTATATTGAACTGGGCTATACAGCATTGCGCTGATGTTTACCTTGCGGCTTCCGCCTTCATATACGAGCGAACCTGACTGTACGTCTTTGTCACGTTTTTCAACGTCTGGTTCGAACGACCATCCGTGGGACAAGTGGCCGCCATCGGGTAAATACATTGCAAGAATCGTGTCGCCTGGTTGCAAGAGTGCGAGATACACCGCAAGGTTTGCGTTGCTGCCAGAAAGTGCCTGTACGTTTGCGCTCCAGTTTTTTGGTAGAGAAAATGCCTTTTTTGCACGTTCTATTGCAAGTGTTTCCAATTCATCAACGTTATCTGTTCCTTCGTAATATCGAGCGCCTATATTTCCTTCGGCGTATTTGTGAGAAAATACAGAGCCTACTGCTTCGCGAACAGATGGAGAAAACCAGTTTTCAGATGGAATCATCGACAGTGTTTCTTGTTGTCGTTTTTCTTCATTCTTAATAATTTTATATACTACCGGGTCTGTTACTTGAAGTGCTGATTTCATATGCGTGTATATGTACTATGAATAAAATCTGAAAATTCTTGTTGTTTTGTAATGCGCCAAATGTTCCGGTCTATTTTGGGAAACAAAGCGTCTCCTTCGTATGCCTTTTTCAGATGAGATATGCGCATCTGGTCTACAAAAGGCATCATTTGAGCATATACGCTTGCTCCGCCAATGACAAAGGCTTGTTTCTCTTTTGTTTGTTCTAGAGCTTTTTCTATGCAATTTATTTCCCCACTCTTTGAAAGCACGATATTTTCTCTTCCCGGAAGTTCGTGGCCGATAGAATCAAACGTTTTTCTTCCCACGATAACGGGATGCCCCATTGTTATACTTTTAAACAACGCCATTTCTTCTGGAATGTTCCAGGGGATTATTCCGTTACTTCCGATGACGTTATTTTTTGCTACTGCGACGATGATGGTGAGCGAATTTCTCCCCCTCGTATGAGGGGGAGCGAGAGGGGGTAATTTGTCGCTATACGACCCCACCCCACCGCCTCTTGGCGGGGTGCCTCCCCTCATATGAGGGGAGGAAATCATACCGTCATTTTCTCCAGCGCTTGCAACTTTTGCTGTATTTTTTCTTCTTGGCCTCTTCGTGCAAAGTCATACTCGCCCATATTTATCCGCATATGTTTAGCAATTAACGGAAATGCTTTTTCCAAAAGTCTAAATTTTTCTTGTTCAATATGTCTGTAGTCTGGGTGGCCTTCAGGAATGGTTCGCAGCTCCATTTCCCAGAAACATGACCTAAGGTTTGTCCATTGCATAAAGCGTACTCTATATGCCATTGGTACAGCATATTGTGCAAGAACGTTGTCGCGACCTGCGATTTCCTCGTAGACGCTATTCGCATTTTCCATCGCTTGTCTATATTCACTATCAAGCCCTGCATCGATGAGTTCTTGCGGCGTATCGTACCCGTGTCGCGTGGTAAAGAGCTGTCGTTGTTGGCTCAACATGCGGTGGCGATGTAAATCTCTCCATGCGCCAATGTTCATAGTGATATCAAAACGTAAATACGTATTTTCAAATGCTCGTCCGGATTTTTGCCAACGTGCATTTCTGCCTTTCAAGTATGCTTCAAGGATTTCTTCTTTTTGTTTTGTGTTTAAAATTGCAACGGCATTGTGCGTATCTTCCCAGGAGGATGTGTTGTTGTCTGCGCTATACAAAATTCCTGTGATAATTTTATTCTCGCCATCAACGTCATATTCAACAAGAGATACGCTGCTGCTTGCAGCTTCTACGGAACCTTGCAGCTCGTGCGGTAATAATGCAGACACTCGGCTATTTTTTTGTGCGATATATTCTTGATAAGCATCCGCGTTTTCTTTGTTGTCAACATCTTTTACTCTTCGTAAAAACGACGGAGCTATTTTGTATAATTCTTCATATGTTGCCTCTCCTGCCCATCGTACTTCGCCGAGTGAATGCTTCATAGAGCGGCTCACTAAGTATTCAAATGCTTGTCCATTTCCGAAAAATGCAACCTGAGATAGGCACGATACCGGAAGCAGTCCGCGTACGGTATCAAACGCTTTTTTTTCAATAACGCTTGGGGTTTCTGTGGGGAATTTTTCAGTGAGATATGCAGATACTTTTGGAATAAGCGCAGTATACGTATCAAATAAATTATCCATTGCTGCTTGATACTTTGTTTTTAGCTGTAATTGTTCCAGTGTTGGGTCGGTGTAATACCTGTAAGATCCATTTACTTTTTGTGAGTAGTTGACGTAGCGTGTGGATTTTTCGATAGGGGCTAAGCCAATGCGTTGATCTTCTATGTGTTTAATTGCGAGTTGAGAAATGGAAGAAAACGCAACGTGCATGCCTGCCATTTGCGCAATGGAATCGTCACCGTATTGTGCCAGCCATTTTGCATAAAACGAACGAGCTTTTGGGTTAGAAAAAATAGCTTCCGTGGGGTGGGTATGTAAAAAGGCGATAAATTCTTTGAGCGTTTTTCCGTATGTAATAGAAGTCTGATCGGTCGCAGTATCAGATAAAAACGGTGTTAAATATTCATCCAGAAATATTTTCCGTAAGTCTTGAGGAGCGCGGCTGGTACGGGAACACAGTGCACCAATTACTTCGGGGGAAGAAATGAGCGCCGCATATACGGATTTATCTAGATTAGTAAAAAATGGCGCAACATTATACTGTTCTTCTGTTGTATAAACATCTGGAGTATATTCTGGCGCAAATGAGCTTACGGGAAGTTGTGTGGTCATAAAAATAAGTATTCCATAGGAGAACTAAAAAGAAAATGGGCATAAAAAAAGCCCGCGGTGGTGATGCCGGGGCTTGGGGGTTTTGTTGCACGATGCGGTTAGCGGTTCATGCGTGTGCGAGTTCTTCTGGCATAATCCAGGTGAAGCCGATTTTTTCTGCGACGAACATGCAGAGGGACTCAACTGTTCGTTCGCCGCTTGCTTTTTCTTGCTCTGTAAACACGTCCTCTTTTTTCAGTTTATTGGACAAGTGAAATCCGTGGATGATTGCGAGCGCTATGTAAGTGTAATCCGATGCGTCTTCGTCTGCACCGAGCGAACCGAGCGTCGTTGATCGTGTAATAAAGTCCTTTTCTTCGTCATCGTTGAGAATTTCATCAACGATGGATACAATTTGGTTATATAAGCGTTGACTGTCAAAAGTGCTCATTTCTACAGCTCCTAAGGGAAAAAAGAACGTGAAACTTCCTTATTTGTTTATACCTCGTTTGTGTGCCATGTGTCAATAGCAACTTCCATTTGCTGTGGTGTAGTATTTTTTTATGCCGACAGAAAGCGAACTTGAATACCTATATGGCTTAACGCGATTCGGGATAAAACCTGGGATTGCTGTGATGGAGCAAATAATGGAATTGCTCGGGCATCCCGAACAACAGTTCAAAAGCATTCACGTAACGGGAACAAATGGCAAGGGAAGTACGTGTGCGATGATAGAGTCACTATTGCGTACTTCTGGGCAAAAAACCGCGCTGTATACAAGTCCTCATTTATATGCATTTAACGAACGAATTCGTGTGGGGGGTGAAAGTATTTCTGACGAAGCGTTATCTGAATTGGTTGCGGAAATACGAGCACATGTTGAGAGAGAAAACATTCAGCCAACATTTTTTGAATTTACTACTGCCTTGGCTTTTTTGTATTTTGCTCGCTCACATATTGATATTGCGGTTATAGAAGTTGGAATGGGTGGAAGATTCGACGCAACGAATGTTATTACTCCAGAAGTATCTGTTATTACAAACGTGGGGCTCGACCATATGGAATATCTTGGGGAAACGGTCGCAGAAATTGCGTACGAAAAAGCGGGGATTATTAAGGAAGGTGTTCCTGTAGTAACTGCTGAAAAATCTCGTGATATTTTAGCTATTTTTGACGCAGAAGCAAAAGAAAAACATACGAGCGTTGTGCGAGTAGACGACGTTGTCGAAGCGAACGTAATTTCAAGTGATTTGCGTGGGCAGGAGGTGGAACTGTCATTCCGGCCCCCACTTCGCTCGCGAGCTATGTGGGGCGCAGCCGGGATGACAACGACTGTTCATCTTCCGCTTCTCGGCGCACATCAAATAGAAAATATGAAAACGGCGATTGCGGCGCTGACCACCCCTCACCCCCTTGCCCTGTTGGGCAAGTACCCTCTCCCAGCACAGGAGAGGGGAGCGCCTCTTCGCTACGCGGGAACTGGCGGCATCGCAA
>CAYIHP010000039.1:0-7140 GCA_964363175.1 uncultured Candidatus Saccharibacteria bacterium | reverse complement strand
TCGTAAAATGAACAGTAATCTGACTATTTTGCGAAACTTTCATGAGCGGACCAGGGACCATCCCGTTATATGCAAGCATCTTGACTGGTTTTCCTTGGATAGTTTTCTGGACAATACTTGCCGTGAGGTTAAACGTATCGCCATTTTTCAACTCCACAGTTTCTGAAGATTTTGCTGCAGGCAATCCAGCTGTGGTTGTAGAAAAAGAACTAGACTGTTGCCTTGTCTGATACGATAGAAACCCTGCGAGCACTACTACGATGCCTAGTATCCATAGAATGGTATTGTTTTTCATAGTCATTTTCTTTTTGCTAGTTTATATATCTCCATGATTTCATTGTATCATGCGATGAATACCAAGAGCCGTACCGTCATAAATTTTCTGTTCACGTATAGGAATAGGAGAAACCATTTGTTGTAAAGGCAATATCTTGCCATCCCGTATCCACCCACCATCAATAACTATTTCTTTGGGTTGGTGGGGTAATTGTTTAATAGAGACATTCGCACTTTCTACCAGTTTTTCTAAATGCTGCTCAAGAAGATTGGGGGTATGTAAAATCTCATCACCATTTTCCACCCCCGATGTCGCCTTGGCTTCCAGGGCGTACCACGGTTGTTGTTTGTTAATTGCCAATGTTGTAAAAAAAGGTTGGTGCAAAACGAACTCAGAACCCAGAATCTGCATAACAAACGTACCTGTGCCGTAGGTAGTCTTTGTAGTTCCGATAGCTGTACCAGCTGCGAAAAGGCTGGCTTGCTGATCCCCAGCTACAGCTACAATGGGTAATGCAATACCAATCATATCTTTTTTTAGCATTCCAAAACGTGAAATTGAAGGTTTGACATCAGGCAAGATAGAACGCGGTATATCAAAGATAGATAACAACTCAGTATCCCATTGTAAGGTTTTACTATTAAACAAAAGTGTCCGCGAAGCATTGGTGTAATCTGTAAGATGCGGTGATCCTTCGGCAAGATTCCATAAGAGCCAACTATCGACAGTACCAACTGCTAATTGATTTTTGGCTACAAGCTCTTGAGCTTGCGGAGTATTTTTTAGAAGCCAAGAGATTTTCGATGCAGAAAAATATGGGTCAAGTGGCAAGCCAGTCTTTTCTTGAACAAGTCGGTGGGAAGTAGCGGGTAATGCCTTGCACCACTCTGCTGTTCTTGTGTCTTGCCAGACGATGGCAGGATAGATGGCTTCCGATGTTTGTTTATCCCAGGCTATACTAGTTTCACGTTGAGTGGCAATACCCATGCCAGTTAATTGAGAAATAGATATCTGGCTCTTTTGTACTGCTTCGCGCATAACATCCCGAACTGCCATAATAATTTCTTTGGGGTCTTGTTCAACCCAACCAGGCTTTGGAAAAGATTTTGAAAGAATCCGATTTGCTTTGGCAATGACGTTTTCTTGTTCATCAAAAATAAAAGCTTTAACACCAGTTGTCCCAGCGTCCAAAACGATAGTATGTGTTTTTGATTTCATGGGTTGGAGCGCCTAAATAAGCGTGAAGAATTCAATAGTGGTAGAAAGTCAGTAGCAAAGTTATAAAATGCCGCAAATGCTGGTCCGAATACTCCAAAAAATACTAATCCCAATCCAAGTGAGTTTGAAATCGCCCAAATAACGCCGTCTAAGAAAATGATGGATTGACTACGGCGGCTCAATGCGATTAATTCTGGCAGACGATTCAAGTTATCGTGAAGCACAACAACGTCAGCAGCCTCAACTGCGACCGCCGTTCCGGTTTTCCCCATTGCAATACTCACATCAGCCCTCGCCAGCGCAGGTGCGTCATTTACCCCATCGCCAACCATGATAACGCCTCCTTGTTTTGAAAGGAGTGCAATTTCACGTTCCTTATCTTGCGGCAACATTCCAAAACGAATATTCGTAATGCCAAGCGCCTTGCTTACGCGAACAGCCACTTGCTCACTATCGCCCGTAAACATCCGAATGTCGGTAATCCCTAGTTCCCGTAGCGCTTTCATACTCTCCGCAGCTTCTGGACGAACAACATCTGCCACGACTACACTCCCCGCATAGCGCTTATTAATAATAACAGCCACCGTGGTACCAGAGTTATCGTACGCCAGTTTTTTCAAATGTTCTTCAACATGCGCCTCTATACGCAGCTGCATATCGGCAAATAAACTAGTATCTCCAAGCGCAACCTCGTCAGCACCAACCTTTGCCCAAATTCCACTGCCTTTATACACACGAGACTCGTCCGGATCAGCAATATCTCCCATGCGCCGAATCGCTTCGTGATACAGCGCGCGTCCGATAGGATGTTCGCTATACTTTTCTGCTACGCCGATGAGTCTCCAAAAATCCTTATCTTGATACCCTTCTTCTATTTCAACTGCGGCAAATGAAAACGTTCCAAATGTTAATGTCCCAGTTTTATCGAGAACAATAGTCTTTATTCGTGCAAGGGTCGTTAAAAACTCTCCGCCTTTTACCACAATGCCTTTTTGAGCAGCTTGTCCTAGGGCTGCTCTAATAGCAAGCGGTATTGCAACTGCCATATCGTCGGCACACGCAACAAGAAACACTGCTGCAACGCGAGCCCAATCATGGGAAATAATAAAAATAATTCCCGCTAACACGATGACGACAGGAAGAAAAAATTTCGCGAAGGTGTCTGCTACTTTTTCCGATCGAGACTTTTGTTGAGCAGCTGAGCGCATGAGCCTTGCAAGTTGTTGCATCGTAGTATCTTTTCCTATCGCAGTTGCGCGAATAATACATGCACTAGCTTCATTTACAGAACCGCTCAGCATTCTATCGCCCGCAACTTTCGCTACAGGGCGTGATTCTCCCGTGAGCGATGATTCATTTATAGTTGCTTCTTCTGAAAGCAATACTCCGTCAACAGGGATATGCGACCCTGTTTGTATAAGAAGCTCGTCACCAACCATAATTTCCTGGGCAGAAATTTCTTCTACCGTACCGCCTTGCTTGCGCATAGCTTTCTGTGGCTGCAACTGTAGCAATTTCGCAACTGCAGAATTACTTCTTGTTTTTGTTTGCCAATCAAGCAATTCCGCGAATGTCAGCATCAGCACAATAAACGCAGCGGAAGTGATTTCTCCCGTAGCAAAAGATACTACAACTGCAAATGCATTGAAGGTATCAATGGTAATTTTCCGTTTTTTCAACGATTGCCAGAATCTTACAAGAACAGGAATTGATCCAATAGCCGCCGATATATACAGTACTAGTTGTATCCGGGGTTCCCAGAATGCTATTAATAACGTTATCGCAACCAATGTGCTGATGAAATATTCCTTCCGGGGTGAGCGGGCGATACTCCAAGTGTGACTACTACGCATGTTACGTTGGTGGGTATTTTTCAGATTGGTAAGGCTTGAGCCGAACAATCGTGACGTGGTGTTTGCCTTTTTCGTTCAGATGCGTACGCACATCTTCATCAGATGGTTTCTGCTCATACCCAAGTGCCAACACATCAAATTCAATTTCTCCTAATAGATGATACTGATCAGCTGTTTTCCTTCCAAGTATCACTTCATCCACGCTCGGTATCGCTTTAACTGCTGCCAACCGTTCTTCTTCGCTCTGATATGGTTCCCTTCTTTTATGGGCTCGGATGGCACTATCGTGCGCCACGACTACGGTGAGGTGGTCGCCCAATTCCCTGGCTTGACGCAGAAAATCCTTGTGCCCTTCGTGGAGAGGATCAAATGCGCCGAATGCCAGAACTTTTTTCATAAGATAGGTGTGGCTAGGATCATACGTGCACTATAACATTAAAATATTTTATTTAGCAGAAGAATATTCAATGATCCACTCAATACCGTATTTATCCCTAAACATACCAGCATAGCTGCCCCACGGACTATCTCCCATAGGGCCTTCTACATTTCCTCCAGCAGAAAGGCCTTCAAATAACCTATCCGCCTCTTCTTTGGTTTCAACACGTACGGAAATTTTACTCCTGTTTTCGTTTTCATTTACTTTCCCCATAAACTCGGGAACATCATTTGCAATCAAGACACTACCCGTATCAATAGGCAACGCAATATACATAATTTTATTCTCTTCCTTTTCTGCTACTGGAAAGTCAGCGCTCGCAAGGTCCTTGAAACGTAAAACTTTCGTAAACTCACCGCCAAAAACTGATTTATAAAATGTTAAGGCTTCTTCGGCATTCCCATTAAAATTGATCCAAGGGTTTATTGTTGTCATACGGTAATGCTATCAAGTTATTTTAGCTTGTAAAGCGTTTATCGTTTTGTTTACCACGTGATGAGCAAAGCGAATTTTACGTGACTCCCGCGCAGACGATGAAGCGAGAACCTGTCTATCACGAAAAATCCATCACCCTTGACGTGAGACTTTGAGAGGAGTATATTGTTGATATTACGACGAAAAGGGATCCGAACGGCTAATTACCTAAGGAGCCCTTTTCTTTTTATTTACCTATATCTACTTTCTTCATCTTCTCTTCATATAAGAAGATCTACAGTTATTGCACATGAAAATCCCTTATCGTAATCCCTGGCTTATTGGTATTGTTATTTTAATAATCATTGGTGGCATCTGGTGGTATCGCTCT
This sequence comes from uncultured Candidatus Saccharibacteria bacterium, assembly GCA_964363175.1. GTDB lineage: Bacteria > Patescibacteriota > Andersenbacteria > UBA10190 > UBA10190 > HO2-45-11b. Next base: position 2,548 of record CAYIHP010000039.1, on the reverse strand, counting down.
CGATCAAGCACAACTACTACTGTACCAACAACTGCTCAGGTTAAGCGAGGTACTCTTGTAGAATCTGTGAGTGGCAGTGGTTCCGTGGTCGCTAAAATTCAAGCCGATGTTTCTGCCAGCGGACAGGGACGAGTTGAACAGTTACTAGTCAAAGATGGCGACATTGTAAAAGCTGACCAAGCGTTACTACGTATCAAATCTCTCGCCACTCCACAAGATATTGCCCAAGCATATGCTTCTATGTTGGGAGATATTGAATCAGTAACTACTGCCCAACAAAAATTGCAAGATGCTCAGAAAAACGAAGCTATTGCCAAAACATCTTTATCAGGCAGTACGTTGGCGTATAACAAAAGTAAAATAGACGCGCAGAAAACTGTTTCTGATGCAAATAAAGGAGTTATTGATGCATCGAGTGCACAGGAAGTAGCCGACACTGACTTAGAAGCGTTGTCCGCTGAAACGGGTACGAAGAGCGCAACTCTAAACCAACAAGCATCTAGAATTAAGTCAAAGGTTGACGTAAATACAGCTCAAAAGACATTGCAAGAAGCCGAGCGAGACTATGATTCAACTGCGTTGAAAACCACAAGTGCTACGCAGTCGTATGACGCTGCTAAAGCAGGGCTTGCGGCAAGTCGATTGAATTATCAGAGTATAACAAACCAACTTCTTACTGCACCAGTTGGGGGTACAGTCATGAATCTTTCATTAGTTGAGGGAGGCACCGTTGGTACTAGCACGAGCGGAACGAGTGAGTCTGCATCCGAATCACTATTTTCTATTGTTGATCTCACGAGCCTTCGCGCTCAAGTCTCAGTAAGTGAAGTAGATATTTCGAGTGTAAAGATTGATCAGCCCGCCACTCTTACTTTTGATGCGCTTTCAGGTAAGACGCTTACGGGCAAGGTGATAAGCATTGATCGCCTCGGCACAACTACATCGGGCGTAACAACGTATAACGTCGAAATTTCTTTTGACACCATTGACGAAACAATTCGCCCCGGTATGTCAGTCAATGCAAATATCATCACAGCTCACAAGAATGATGCGCTGCTGGTGCCAAATGCGGCTATTCAGCCTCAGGGTGATCAGAATGTAGTCACTGTCATTCGTAATGGTAGCCAGACAACTGTTCCAATTACACTTGGTTCTAGTAACGATCTGCAAACAGAAATTATTAGTGGCCTGCAAGAAGGCGATGAAGTCATCACTGGCACTAGTACCGCTACAGGTAGCAGTGCCTTTAGTAGCGGTAATTCATTTGGCGGTGGCGGAGGTGCGCGAATCGGATTCTAATCCATGATTAATCTTTCTAACATTACAAAAACATTTGCAGACGGAACGCAGGCACTCAAGGGTATAAGTCTTTCTATTAAGAACGGAGAATTTGTTGCCATTATGGGGCCTAGCGGATCTGGTAAGTCTACGCTTATGCATATTATTGGTGCGTTAGATATTCCAACGAATGGAACGTACACCCTTGATACTGAATCAGTTCACGAATTGGATGACGACCGTTTATCCGATATTCGCAATCGCAAAATTGGTTTTGTTTTTCAAGCATTTAATATCCTGCCCCGAATGAGTATTCTCAAAAATGTCGCCCTACCGTTGGCGTATTTGAATGATCCAGATCGAATACAGAAAGCTACCAAAGTTCTCGAGCGCGTCGGCCTAGCCGATCAGATAAGTAAAAAACCTAACGAAATATCCGGCGGGCAAAAACAGCGAGTGGCAATTGCCCGCGCCTTGATTACTAACCCCAGTATTATTCTGGCAGATGAGCCTACCGGTAACTTAGATAGCAAAACCGGTGATGAAATTATGCATCTCTTTCAAGAATTACATGATCAAGGGCATACGATTGTGATGGTGACCCACGAACATAATATTGCTGCTCATGCGCAGCGAGTCATTACGTTGCGCGACGGCTTGATTAGCGAAGATGTACAACAAAAACCCTATGGATAGTAAAGAAACAGCCTTAACTGCCTTTGATGCGCTGCTTTCCAACAAGCTGCGCACGAGCCTAGCAATCTTAGGTATTGTTATTGGTATTGCCGCAGTGGTTGCCTTGATTGCCTTAGGCCAAGGCGCTCAAACTTCTGTTACGGAGCGTATAGCTTCTACGGGCTCTAATCTACTCACGATTTCACCCGGACAATCCAATCAACGGGGAGTTCAAGGAGGAAGTGGTTCCGCGAATACGCTGACAATCGAAGATGCTCAAGCAATTGCGGCTAATAAGTCGCTTACTACCATAGCTGCCGTGAGCGCAGAAGTGTCTCAGAGTTATCAGATTACTCAGGGGCGTAATAATACAAACTCTCGAACTACGGGAGTGCTACCGGGGTACAGCACCACTTCTAACATAACGCTCGCTTCCGGTTCATTTATTACTGATAAGCAGGTGACGGGACTGGAGAAGGTTGTTGTGCTGGGTTCTACTGTGGCAAATGATTTGTTTGGTGGCGGCACTGCTGTTGGCCAAACGGTGCAGATTAAACGCATTCCATTTCGTGTCATTGGCATCACGGCCACCAAA
>CAYIHP010000038.1:0-7167 GCA_964363175.1 uncultured Candidatus Saccharibacteria bacterium | reverse complement strand
GATGCGGTTTTTCTTTTTTACTACCTCGTACTAGAATTCATACATGAATACAATTTGGAAAAATGCTGCGCTCCTAAGCTCCCTGCTTGTCGGCTTGCTCCTGCTGTTACTGCTCCCCACCATGAAATCGATAAAAACAGTAGAAGTGGATCCAAATAGCCAAGGCTTTGTGGCGCAGGCGTATCAAGTTAATGCTCGAAATATCCGCGTACAAGATAGCACTATTCATTACGTCGTTTTATGGATTGCAGACAATAACAATAACGCCCCCCTATCGGATGCAGCCCTTGCTGCATTAGAGCTTACTATTAGCTCGTCGAAGGCAGTAGCAAGCGAAGCTCGCAGTGCAAAAAATCCAACCCGTATCATGCGGGATGGGAAAACGGCACTTTCCTTTCACGTCAAAAGCTTAAAAACAAGCGCTGAAGAACGATATGCTATTACACTCACACATTCTGAAAACATCAACCTACAACTGCAATATCCACTAAACGCTCAAATCAAAAAAGATGAGGTAGTTTTTGCAGCATTCGGTGTTGCCCAGCGAAAGAATTGGATTACTTCCCTCATAGATAAAGTATATTCAGAAAATCTCATCGGCAACGATATTTCCATGTACCTGCACCGCGGGCAACAAATTGTAGCGGGCAAAAATCCCTATGCATGCGTTTTGGAAAAAGGCTCATGCAAGGGGTACCCTGCCCACACGCCAGGCATGTATTTAGTAGCGAGCGGTTTTGTTCTCTTTGGCGTACACGATTTGGATTCTTGGGCTGCTGCATGGAGGCCTGTTGCAATTGCCAGCTGGCTCGCAGTTGGACTGGTGTTGCTCGTGCATATTTCTCGCAAAGGTAGCGTTGCGCTTGCCGTTGCGGCGTTTGGCTTCTGGCTCTTTAACCGATGGTCAATAGATGTACTCCGCATTGCTCATACAGACTTTCTTGGCGTGTTGTTTTTACTCCTCGCAGTTATTTTTGCAGAGAAACGCCCAAAAACCGCTGCCCTGATGTTTGGAATTTCTCTCGCCATTAAACAAGTGGCTATACTTGCATTGCCGGTTTTCTTAATTTTTCTGTGGCAAACAAACCAAAAATCTTTTAAAAAAGTTGCAATGCTCTTCGGACTAGTAATACTTATTCCCCTCCTCACTCTAACGCCATTTCTCATAGATAACCCATCCGCAACTATTTATGGGATCCTCAACCCCCTAGAACGCCCAGCTCAACAAGTACACGGGTTCGCTTCTTCGTTTGCACAATTTGTTGACGTCACAAATATCAGCAAAATATTTCTCATGATCTATCTTATCGGTATTGTGTATATAGCAGCGTATCAAAAAACAATTTCTCTATCTGGCGGCACTCTTATGATATTTCTCATTATGATTTCATTCACCCATGTGCTGTATAACCAATATATAGTATGGCTGCTCCCTTTTATTCCACTTGCAGTAAGTGCATACTGGCAACATGACACCACGAATTAGTATTATAGCTGCGCAATTTAATCCTGAAATTGTTGAGCCAATGGTATCAGCAGCAAAAGAAACGCTCGAAAAGAGCGGCGCGACAGTTGGCGACATAGTTCGAGTTCCCGGAAGTTATGAAATCCCCCTAGCTGCAGACATGCTACTCAAGCAACGCAATGCAGATGCGTTGATTGTCTTGGGATATATAGAAAAAGGCGAAACACTGCATGGTGAAGTAATGGGGCACGTTGTGCACCGCAGTATTGTAGAGCTGCAACTGCAATATTCCATTCCTATCGCAATCGGCATCATTGGCCCGGGAGCAACTATTGAACAAGCACATCAACGAAATATCTCGTCTGCAACTGGCGCAGCAAAGTGTGCGTTGCAAATGGTTGAGGTAGTAGCAAAGCTGGCTAAGTAAGCCTAATGGTAAATTCCTAAAAGGTATTGACAAAATCCAAATATACACTCATATTTCCTTGTTCGGATAGCTCGTTCACAACTCACTGGATTTGATCATAGCCTATAAGGCGCCTACAAACATACTGTGGTTTTTTGTAGGCTGTGATCTATCCAAAATACTTGGCTAGAAGGCTAGCGAACAAACGTGTAAGGAGAGAACTAATGGAAAATGGCCAAGAGCAAACGGCGATCGATGTGAGGAAAGTCCCAATTTGGGTTTATTTGCTTGCGCCCTTTGGCGTCGCGCTTCTCGTTTTCTTGATCTGGCGTATAACTTTCGTAACCTTGGTGGAGAACTATGAACTCGGTTTCGCCTTTGATCGAGTAACCGGTAAGATTGAACGGATTGAAAAAAAGGGTTGGGTGATTCGAATGCCATTCCGCTACAGCATCCACACAATTGACCTTCGACCGTCCCAACTCACAATCAACGCGAACTCAAGAGTGCTGAATGCAAAACTCGTGCAGTTCAATCCTGAAGGTTTAGACACATTCGTGGAATGGCACGGCAGAGATGCAGGAGACTCTACGCACAATCTCACAGAGATCCTGAAATGCTACGCATTCGCCACTGACGGCGGAAAAGGGTGCCCGTTTTTGACCGTACTGCAAGACATTCCTCTTGATCAAAACGCTCATCCATCCATAAAAACAGCTGAGAAGGGCAATCAATGAAGTTCAAATGCAGAGAGTTTTTCAAACAAAAAAGAGTCAGTATTCCATTGGCTTCTTTGTTCTCCGTGTTTCTGCTCTACAGCAGCTTCGTGAACTTCAATGAACCAACGGAAATTGGGATCGCACGAAATCATATTTCGGGCAAAATATGGATCCAGGAGGGTGGCGGTTTTTTCGTTGGTCCCCCTTGGGTATGGGTTGCCCGCGTGGATACGCGACCCATTCGTGTAGCAGTTACATCAGCCGGACGCGGATATAGCGCAAAGCTCGTCCAATTCGACAAGCAAGGATGGAAAGAATTCGTAGAGCTAGAAGGGTGGCGTTACTATTGGTGGGCCAACCGAATTTCCATCAACTTCGGATACAACGAAGAATATCGAGGCATGAAAGATATTCTCCGTGGATATGCGTACAGTCCTAAAAAGTACTCATTTCTTGTCGTGCTCGAGGAGTACAAAAGTCAATAAATCCAACTGCAACACAGCGTGTGATGTTCCGTACTTGCAAAAGCAATACGGACTCGCACGCTTTTTCTTTTGGGCTATTTTTTATATCAAAAAGAGTGTGTACTATAGTTATATCTATGAACATAATACACACATTCAAAAGTATCGGGGCAGTGCTCGCAGGGTTTCTTACCGTTTTTATACTAAGCATCGTAACGGATAGTATCTTAGAAGCGCTGGGTATATTTCCGCCTCAAAATCAACCGGAACAATTTGTTGGGTATTTGCTCGTTGTAGCATTTATATACCGCAGCATATACGCAGTACTAGGCGGATATATTACTGCAAAACTATCACCAAGCAACCCAATGAAACACGTCATAATTCTCGGCATCATCGGAACTGTTGGAGGAATCATGGGCGTAATCGCGGGCTGGAACTTGTCCGCCCACTGGTACCCAATTGCTCTCGCCGTTACCGCATTCCCGTTAGTATATTTTGGTGGAAAAATGAAAACCTCGCGCGAGTAATCAGCTTGAATTCGGCCTTGACATAACCTCTTTTATTCTATAATATATTACGACGCTGGTGGGATATTTTAACCTCCCTGACTGATCCTCAACAACTTCACCAATATCAGAAAAAGGATTGTACAATGCTCAAGGCACTTTGTGACCTATGGTGGTTAACAAAATCGTCTAGAAAAGTGACGATTTTCCTCTTAGCTGCGGCACTTTTCGACCAAATACTGAAGCTTGCAATGCCCCTTCTACTCGGAGGGATGATTGATATTCTGAGTTTAAACGATACCGCGGCTATTCGACGCGAAAGCGGTAACCTTACACTCTTGTTCGCGCTCGCTACCTCAACCATGTTTGGGATCAACTTTTTTGCGCGTCGCGGGATTGTTCGTCTCGTTCACGTCACTAAAGGAAATCTCATTTGCAGCGCATTTGAACACTTGCTTCGTTTACCTGTTGGTTTCCACGAGACAAACAACACGGGCAGCAAATCCAAAACTATTCAAAACGGTGCCGAAAAAACACTTGCCCTAGCGGAAAGCTGGACACGACAAGGCTTGCCAAATATTATTTCCTACATATTATCAGCAACCGTTCTGCTGATTGTTTGGTGGCCTGCCGGAATCATTATAGGAATTGGCGTTCCGCTTATTATCTTATTGAGCGTCCTGTTCTATCGACTAGGCAGACATTACCGCGAAGAACGGCATGAATGCTACAACGCATCTGAAAACATACTGTTGGAAAGCATGCAACATGTCGCGACAGTACAATCGTTCCGAGTTGAAGAATCGCTTTCTCAGAAACTGCGCAATATCTGGAAACGAGTATTCGAAATTGGTTTTGCAGAGCAGCGTACTGCTGACTATGGTTACCTTATTCGCAATGCGGCAATTGTTTTCAGTATTGCAGCGATGATGTATTTTGGATTCAACGCCGTAGCAGAAGGTGTATTAACTGGGGGAATGTTTATTCTCGTGCTCATCATCGCGACTAGGATGACAGAGAACCTTTGGCCCATAGGTCAAATAATCGATGAAACAATGTACAATGCTCCCTCACTTCGCCGTCTGCGAGAACTCTTCGCAATCGAATCAGATGTGCAAGAAAAGGAAAACGCACTATCAATGAAGGAGTGTACAGGATCTATTGTTTTCGACGGGGTGACGTTTAAATATCCAGGAAAAGAAGCAGACGCTCTCAATAACTTTTCCTTGGATATTAAGCCAAACAAAACCGTTGCCCTCATTGGGCCTTCGGGTGCTGGAAAGTCAACAATCCTCAGACTTGCGGGACGCGTTGCGGATCCGTCGAGCGGAAGGATTCTGCTTGACGGGGTCGACCTTCGCGAATATTCGTTTGATTTCCGAAAGCACATTGCAATTGTATCGCAGAAAATTGATATTTTCAGCGGAACAGTTGCGGAAAACATTGCGTTCGGAAATAAAAACTTATCCCGGGCAGACATTGAGCGATATGCTGCGATGGCACATGTGGATGAATTCGTACAAAAACTTCCAAAAAAGTACGATACCGTCGTCGGCGAACGAGGTGTTCTTTTATCGGGTGGCCAATGTCAACGCTTGGCAATTGCAAGAGCGTTGGCTGCAAATTGTCGCATTATCTTGTTTGACGAAGCGACAAGCCACCTTGACCGGGAATCAGAGGTACTGATTCAACAAGCACTGAGAGCCATGGAAGGCTCTCACACGATAGTTATTATAGCCCATCGACTTGCCACCATCCGTCATGCAGACGAGATTGTGGTCATAGAAAATGGACGAGTGGTTGAACGAGGCAACCACGAAATCCTCGAAAAAGTAGAAAACGGAGTGTATCGGCGATACCTCGACGCTGACAAAAAGTAGTCACATTGAAAAATAATTGATCTTTCTATACCCCCTGCGACTTACGTTGCAGTGGGGTATTTTTTACTTCAAATTCTTCCCCGTTTGTTTTTAACCTGATACCATATTTCTATGGCTGAACTAAAAACAAAAGCGACGAAGCAACCTGTTTCAGAATTTCTCAAAACCATCACTCCCGAAGAAAAGCAGATAGATAGTTTTACATTGCTTGCACTTTTTGAAAAAATAACAGGAGAAAAAGCCGTGATGTGGGGAACTTCTATAGTGGGATTTGGAATGTATCACTATAAATCAGAGCGCAGTAGCCAAGAAGGAGATTGGCCACTGGTTGCGTTCTCTCCGAGAAAACAGAATCTCACATTGTACATAATGGCGGGCAATACTGATGAAGACATATTGAAAAAATTGGGTAAATACAAAGTAAGCGGCGGATGTTTATATATCAAAAAACTCGCTGACATAGACCAAAAAGTACTTGCTTCCATTATTAAAAAACGTTTCAATGAGATAAAGAAAAAACTAATCCGCTAATACAGTATATTTTATGCCCAACATAACAACTCACCTTTGGTTCGATACACAGGCAAAAGAAGCTACAGCTCTATACGCTTCCCTATTTCAAAATTCTAAAATCAATTCTATTCGGACCATAACGGACACGCCTTCTGGTGATTGCGATATTGTTTCCTTCACGCTCGCAAACCAAGAATTTATGGCAATTAGCGCGGGCCCATACTTCAAATTCAACCCGTCTATTTCGATGTTCGTAGTATTTGATACCGAAGAAGATATCAAAAAAACATGGGATGCACTTATAGATGGCGGCAAAGCGCTGATGGAATACAACACATACCCGTGGGCGCAGAAATATGGCTGGCTACAAGACAAATACGGACTTTCTTGGCAACTGTCATGGGTGGGTAATCGCGGTGAGGAGCCCTTCGACGCGGCTCAGGGTAAACAAAAAATCACACCGCTCATGATGTTTACGCAAGATACTGCAGGTAAGACAAAAGAGGCCGTAGAATTCTACTCAAGCATATTCCCCAATTCAAAAACAGACATGATGGTGCCGTATGAAAAAGGCGAAGGAGATACCGAAGGGTTTATTAAGCATTCCAGATTTACCCTAAACGCCCAAAATTTTATGGCGATGGATAGTTCTGGTAAGCATGATTTTATATTCAACGAAGCAATTTCGTTTATCGTAAATTGCGACACGCAAGAAGAAATAGACTTTTATTGGGAAAAACTATCTGCCGTTCCAGAATCTGAGCAATGCGGCTGGCTGAAAGACAAATTCGGCGTATCATGGCAAGTCGTGCCAACGGCGATGAATGAAATGATGGCAAGTGGAAACGCTGAGCAAATCGCACGAGTCACCGAAGCGTTCCTGAAGATGAAAAAGTTTGATATTGCGAAACTACAGGAAGCGTTTGATGGGAAATAGCCGTATATCCCCCGTCGCCACAAGCAGTTTACATGCTTGTGGCTTCGCCTGTTTGTTAATTAAGAGTATAAAAAAAGCTCAGCTTTAGTCAGTGAAACACCGACATAAATCTGAGCTTGGACGGGCAGCTTTCCGTCCGCTGTTGTATGCTACTAAATGCCGTTTGCCACACGATCTTTGGGGGTCGCCTGCAACCGGGTTTGCGCGAACTGACCATTTTTGCCGACGACCTGCAGCAAACCTTCAACTGAACAACACCCCGAGCACACGATGA
>CAYIHP010000037.1:0-7221 GCA_964363175.1 uncultured Candidatus Saccharibacteria bacterium | reverse complement strand
CGTCGTCGCACAGCGGCGTCATCCCGGACTTGATCCGGGACCCACGTCGATGTGTCTGGATTCCGGGTCGTAGCCCGGAATGACCTTATTGCGCTACTGCATTTCTACGCCACTACATTTTCCGTAATTTCAAACTTCAGATTAGTTGCGTCCATTTTCACCTGCGCGCCGATTGGCTGCATGAAGTTTTCAACATAGTGGCCTATTTCGCCAATTTGCATAATGGGAAAATTATATTCACTTGTTACTTCTAAAATCGTTTCTGCAATAAGCTGATCATTTCCTACAACATCCGGTTTGTCGCTTTCTAAGCAGTATCCAATAACAAGTCCGGATATGTGATCAAGTACTCCGCGTATTTTAAGTTGCATGAGTGTTTTATGAATTTGTTTTTTTGGCAATTTATACGTTTCTAAAAACAGTATGCCATTTGGAATCCGCAGTTCGTACGGTGTATCAAGGAGTTGAATATAGCTTTCAGAGTTGCCTCCAAAAAACTGCCCGGAAGCTAAGCCACCACGAATGGTCTGCCAATTTTTATACGTCGTACTATTACCTTGTAGTTCTTTCCAATTTTTATTTGCCAGTATTTCATGGGCAGCTGCGTCAAACCATGCCTGCTGCAGGGCAGCGGTTTCGTAATCCATTTCATTGTCTGCAAAATCAAGAAATTCTAATCCTAGAAAAGTGATCAGTCCCGTTTTTGCGGTTATAGCCGTAAGAAGTGTTGTTGCATCTGAAATACCTGTAATAATTTTCGGGTTATTTTTTATGAGTTCATAATCTAGGTGGGGCAGTAGGTCGCTCGCGGTATCGCCACCAGCACCAAAAATAATAGCTTTAATTGTAGGGTCTGCTATAAGCGCATGAAAATCATCCAGCCGTTCTTGTGCCGTCCCCGCGCTGTAGTAATGCTTTGCATATGCATTCGGTGATACGGTAGTTATAAGCCCCGTCGCCCTCTCAAATCCAACCTTTGCCCGTTCAAATAGCTCTTTTTTATGATCAATAGTTCCAGAAGGGCAACATATGCCAACTGTATCGCCCTTTTGTAATCGAGGTGGTTTGACGGTCTTCATAGAACATACAATACCATGTAGAATAATCACTATCTATGAATCTCAAAGTAGTTTGTTTAAACATGTGGCTTGGGGGGAAGCTATTTGAGAACATTCAGCCGTTCATTGCAGGTGAAAACGCGGATATTTTGTGTTTACAAGAAGTATACCAATCAGAAAATTCGCCTCTCAAGCAGCCGTGGCATGCAGTGGGGGAATTAGCCAACATACTCGGATATAAATACTACGCATTTGCGCCGGCGTTTGCTGAAGAAGTAGAAGATGGGTATCGTGTGCAATTCGGCAACGCAATACTTTCTAAATACCCTATCCAAAAATCTCAGGCTGTTTTTTTTGACGTGCCATATAACGGAACATGGAAACCAAAAAATCAGGAAGAAATTATCTTTACTCCGCGCAATTTGCAACACGCGGAAATAATGATAGATGAAAAACTAGTACACGTATTTAATATACAAGGCATTTGGGGGTTCGACGGTGATGATAATGATCGTAGGCTGGCAATGGCAGATAGCATTGTGAAAGAAATAGCGAGCAAACAGCCGGCACTTCTGATGGGGGATTTTAATGTACAAGAAGGCGGTAAAACGACGGATAAAATAGAAGCACACATGAAGTCTATTTTTAAAGGCGAAATGAAAACGTCGTTTAATATGAAGCAAAAAGACCCAACATCCGGATACGCCACAGCAATAGTAGATATGATGTTTGCAACGCCAGATATACAAATCGGAAATCACCATGTTTCTGGTGCTGATGTATCTGATCATCTGGCATTAGTTGCGGAAGTGGAAGTATAAAAAAGACGCAATCCGTGAACTGCGTCAATTGGTCGAGCACGATTGTTATAGGGCTTTACTCGATCATCACCCTGTAGCTGCATTCCACAGGGATGCGAACTACGAATAGTGGAATGCAACCGGATCTTTGAGAATATTGTGCCGTACGTCCACCGCTCGATAGTTGGCGGTCTCCTGTTACCACGCAACCTGTAATATTTTCGTGGTTACCCATAAAATCGCCCAGCATGTCTATAACTTCAATCGTGGGTATTTTGGTGGTTGCAACAATTTCTTCAACCGTTATACCAGAATAAATTCTTTGCGGATTATTTGTTAGCGCCTCCCAAAACGCAATGTACTTTAGTAATTGCAATATGTTAGGGCAACAAACTTTATGTCCTTGTGGAGGACTCTGCGCTGTCATTCTAAATCTCCTGGAAAGGACAAGAGTGAACCTACACACCTAGCCTATTTGTAGTTTTTGTTTGAGGAACTGTCAAGACTGGAAAAAATCGGCACTTGCAATAAATAGCCCTTCGTTGTAAACCATAGGAAGGTAGTTAGGTGCACATTCTATCTCTGGAGAAAAGGAGTAAGCGACTATGTATAACTATGAAAACTTTAGCCCCAATGCACTTGTCGTAACGCAGCGTATGCGAGAGAGGGCAAGAGAATTAAATAGTGCATTCGTTGGCGCGGTGCATATTTTATTCGGTATTTTGGCTGTTACCGAGGGGCGTGGGCACAAAGTATTATTTGAAATGGGCGTGGGTATTCATGATCTAGAACTTTCAGCTCGTTCGCGGCTCATGGAACTTGAGCCAGGATCGCATATGAGCACAATCGTATTACAACGGCAGGCGGAAAAAGTGATTGATCGTGCGTGGGAAGAGGCAGAACTTCTCAATAGTAGGATCCTTGGTACTGAACACTTATTGCTTGGTTTGTTGCGATTAGGCGATGGGCTGATCACGAGCATAGAATTCAGAAAAGCTGGCGTAACGCTGGAAGGTGCGAAGCAAGCGCTTCTTGAGTTACTTGCTCGCGAAAATGCCGCATCATAAACCTCGCTTTGTTTCTCCTAATTCTTGAACACACCAGCCGGCGGTTATATACCGTTCGGCTGTTTTTTTATAAAAATCCCCGACCAGCATACTTGCCAGTCGGGGATGTATCTTAGCGCGGTTAAAAGTTGAACCAAGTAGTAAAAGCGACGATGCCTATGCTCGTACAGATCAGTTCGGCAACAAGTCAATTTGATTTCTTGATAAAATTATGCTAAAATACAACTACTATGATTTTCCGTCAAACACTCTTTTGGGACGTAGATCCAAAGACTATTGATCCAGAAAAGCACGCCAAGTACATCATTGAACGCATCCTCGATTTTGGAGACGAGAAAGAAGTGCATTGGCTGAGTTATCAGTACCCCGTTTCCTTAATTCGCGATGTTGTGAAGTATTCCAGGGTCTTACATGATAAATCACGAGCGTTATGGTCGGAAGTGTTTTAACGGAGAAAAAGCCAGAAGAGTTATTTCTTGATCGCTTGCCCACAGCAACACAAAAAGCGTTTCGTTTTATTACTGAGCAAGAATTAATTTCACCGGACACTTGGTATTTAGCTGGCGGTACTGCTTTAGCCCTCCAAGTGGGCCATCGTAGATCTGTTGATTTAGATTTTTTTACTGAGCACGCTAATTTTGACGAAACTGCACTGGAGAGAAAATTATTACAAACAAAAAACTGGAAAACTACTTTTCGACAGGATGGCACAATATACGGCGAATTTCTTGGCGCCAAAGTGAGCTTTATTGCGTACCCATTTTTTCAGCCGTCGACAGAGCATGTGCGTTGCGGGCATGTGCGCCTACTTATTCCGGAAGATATCGCCGCTATGAAGATTATTGCTATCAGCCAGCGCGGAAGAAAAAGAGATTTTGTCGATCTGTATTGGTATTGTCACAATCGGGAGCCATTACGAGCTGTTCTTGAGCGAGCTCTTGTTCAATACCCGCAAGAGCATAACGTCCCTCATTTTTTTAAAAGCTTGGTGTATTTTACGGATGCCGAGCAAGATCCGATGCCACAATTGCATTTTGAAATAAATTGGAAAGACGTAAAGAAGTTTTTTATAAAAGAAGTCCCGCAGTTAGCAAGAGAAATGTTTGATTTACAGAAGGATGCGTGAGGGTACCAGGTACTTTGATAATTTTTGAACTTTGGTATAGTACAACCAGTCAAATACTCATTCCGAGAAATTGACGCTTGCTCATTTTGAGGAGTTTAACAAATGCCCCAGTCTGGATTTAATTACGACATGGTTGCAAGTATTGGAAACTTTTTATTGGAATGTTTTCATAAGGTGCAAGTAGATCATGCGGACGATATCCGAGCAGGGTTGGCTTTGAAGCGAAGTCGCATGGCAAAAGAATTTGCCAGTGACTTGGCAGGTCTCGGCGGTGATTCTAGGATCACACATGCATCATTGCAGATGGCCGACGCATTCTTTGAAAGGCTTCAAAAACTGCCAGATGAACAATTGGGCGATATTGATTTTATTTCAAAGTTTCTACAAGAAGGAGATACTCTTCGTGGGGTTCAGGGGCTTCACATTGCATCGGAAAGTATAGTCGAAGGAAAAGTGACTCAGTTTGTATGATGTCTAATCAAAAGTTTATACAAGGTACGCCTGGACATTGTTCAGAAACGGCCTTTTATTTATAAGGGAAATGAAAGTACCTGACACCCTCAGAAGAACCTAAAGTCGAATTGCGCATAAAGAAAATAGTGCATACCATAATAGAACGGTTTGACCTTTACAATTTTTGATGAAAGTGGGTGACGTATGGTTGATAGCGCCATTCAGTTCTGCGATTACTACCTCATTCAAGGCGCAGTATTTTGGACCGACGAAGGTACTCACTTTGCTGGCGTGATTGAACGCAGCCTCGGGTGCACTATCGGAGGCTACTCTGGAAAAATTCGGGATCGCGTTGGAGAGGCAGTGTTGGATACTATTGAGCTTGACTACGACAGGTTCCTTTTCAGACTAAAGCATGAAGGTTGTGACGACGGATTCGTGTTTGATTTTGCATTGCAGGCAAACAATATTTGGCTTGGCACATGCAGCAGTAAAAAGACAAAACAGGTACCATGCCGCTGTATACTAACACCAGTCACAGAAGAATTTTTCCAAATGCCAGGCGCTTCGGAATAATCGTGAATCTGAACAATAGTATCTTATTTTTTTGAACCGCAGCATCTGTGCTGCGTTTTTTTTGTGGATTATTAGATCAATTATTCGGAGGAGTCACAACCTTAGCAGTGATATTTTAACCTGCTTGAGCAATATGGGCTATTACTGTGAAAGTTCAAACATATATAGGGGGAGCGTATGCCGCATATAAAAATGAAAGTAAAAAAAGCCACCCGAGAAGTTATCGCGGGTGGCGTCGGCAGCAGGCAGTTACTTTGCCGGTGCATGCTGTACGTTACGACTCAACCAGAAACCAAAACCAAAAGGCAATCGCAGTACGGTATAGTGGGCGATGCTCACGAGTAGCTGCTGCCAGTAAGAACGAGATATTTTTAGTGGATGATCGGCCTGGCACTCATGTCGATAATGAATGCAGTACACTCGAACTTCCGACTTCGGAAATAATCTTTTCCAGATTAGCCTGGCGCGACGTGAATGAATTTCGCCGGAAATCACGAGGATGCGTTTTGGGTCAAGCCCAGCATCTGTGAGGCTGTGCTTAATGTTTTGCGCTTCCTCGATGGAATTTCGTGCAAATTGCTCTGCCTCCAAAATATTTTCATCCGGAACAGCTTCGAAGCCGAGATGAAACCACTTCATGTTGGATTCTTTTATTGCAGAATCGGAAAAGCAGTGCATCGCGTTTGTGAAAACAATGTAAGCTGTTGGGTGAATACGCCAGAGATCGATCGTCTCATTCAATACATTACGTGTGGCTATAGCGAGTTCTTTATGCAGGGTTCCGTACGTAAGCGCAACAATAACATCTGGTTTCCACTGAGAGTCATAGCGATCAACACTTTTCCAAAATCGAACAAAATGCTTAATGAACAATGGTATCTCCTATGTAGAGGGGGGGGCTGTGAAATGTCAAAAAGCAATTCTCGTCAAAACAAATCTTGACGAACGATACATTGTATCGTGATGCTTGTATGGTGTCAAATAGCAAAGCCCAATATAAGTTGCCAATCTTTCTACTACGATTGAGTATCTTAAATAAGTATGTAATATATTATATACATGACAGAGCGTCCGACATTTCCAGTAGGGGTGAATGTATTTGTAATTCGTGATAACGCGGTTTTATTGGGTAAAAGAAAAAATGTCTTTGGCGATGGTTCTTGGGGGTTGCCGGGCGGTCATCTGGAGTTTATGGAAAAAATTGAAGATGCTGCTGCCCGTGAGCTAGAAGAGGAGACAGGGTTGAAAGCAAATAGCTTTAAGTTTCACAATCTTGTGAACCAGGTTCAAAAATCAGATATTCGTCATTATCTTCAGGTCGGTGTTGTCGCGGAAGGTGTTGAGGGTGAACCAAAATTAATGGAGCCGGATAAGTGTTGGGAGTGGCAATGGTTTGATATGAGCAATTTACCTGGTCCCATATTTGTCGGCCACATCCAACAAATCGAGTTGTATAAGCAAAATAAGGGTGGTCTTGGAGAAACCTCTCTTTAAACTTTCTCTGAATTTATATATGAACGAAAGACAGCCACAACCAAGCAACCCAGAACCATCTCCAATAGATGAGGTGCGTTCAAAAGAGGGCTTGGCTACAGTATTGGATGAAATAGGAATAGTGTCAGTTGAGCGTTTTTCTAAACCAAGTCGCAACAACGTATTTGTTGGTCAAGATGAAGCGGGTAAGCAATATATTATCAAACTGTATTTAGATGCACCTGATTCGAGAAATAAATATGCCCATACAGAAGTAATCTGCTATACAGAGCTTGGCGAGCAATTGCCATTCCCACCGCTTGTCACGGCAAGTGAGGAAGATGGATACTTAGTTACGGAGTTCGTAGAGTTGAATGATTTGGAGAACACAAAAGAAGGTATTGATAGTGTTATGGACTTACTAGAAAACAAATTTGCCGCTATCTCGGCCCCCTCACTTCTGGGAGATTCAGAAGAACTTTACGAAATCAAGTTACCAGTGAAAATTCGGGAGCTTTTTGAGCTTGGAATTATTACCCGCGATGAAGCTAGTGAGGCACGGGCAGTTATGGAAGCGGCGCGAGATAAGATTATGAGTGGTCATCGTGTTTTCTCACACCAGGACCTTATTCGTGAAAATATCAAGAGGGGGAGTGACGGCAACCTAG
>CAYIHP010000036.1:0-7230 GCA_964363175.1 uncultured Candidatus Saccharibacteria bacterium | reverse complement strand
TATATCTAGGCGACCGTAAACTGTACACGGACTTGTCTTGCGACAAATCCGGACAGTTTACGAACCTAAAATATATAAAAAAGTAATCGTTCGTTTCTTTTCCTCTGGCTACTAAGATGTTTCAATTCGCCAGGTTATCCCTATCCCTGCCTTGCAGCAAGGTAGTCAATACCAATTACGGTAAAGGGGTTTCCCCATTCGGAAATCTACGGATCATCGGTTGCTCAGCACCTACCCGTAGCTTATCGCAGCCGGCCACGTCCTTCATCGTTGTCTATTACCAAGGCATCCACCATATACTCTTAACGGTGTATGACACATGATTATTTCACTTTATTTGTCACAGTTTTTGGATATGCATTGCATGAGCTAGTAATACATTATTACTATCATGCGTGATCTATTTATTAGTTCTTTGCAATAGAACTTTCTTTCTTTCGTTATATATGAATTGTCAAAGTTCAGAGCTTCCAATCATAAAAACAAATCAACCCACAGACAAAAAATCTTTACACTATTCCTTATTCTCTAGGATGATTTTGTTGTCCAGAGGATCCGCCAGTGGCGGGTCGTGGGGTCTTGCTTGGTTCGCCGATCAGGCGACCGATACGCAATGAATACCTATGTAGTATATGGGGATAAGTAATCGTGTCAAGTTTCTTTTTGTCCCCTCTCCCTCGATCCCACTTCGCCCTGAAGAGCTTCGAGGGACGCAGCGGGGAGATGCTAATAATAACTAGGGTGCCTTGCCGGCCATAGCTCGAAGAGCGAAGGCTGGAGGGGTATCGGCAGGAGTATTTGTGCGAATATTCGTCTTATTAGGGAAGAAGAAAAATCACTATCCAGGAAATAAATATTATCAAGGCAAAATATTGAATTCGTACACGTAGTAAAATCCCAGGGTTTACAGTTAGTGTGGGATTTTGATTATGAGTTATTCGTCGTGTTATCTTAGAGGTTACAGAAAATCCAATAAGTATTAAAAGCCATGAAATCATTATTATTGTTGAGTTGTATTGATTTGTAATACGAGCTTGTGCTGAAGTAGCGAGCGGAGAAAACATAACTACAAGACCCGTATAAATGAAGTAAAGGGTCAAAAATCCAACCAATACAGCATTTGCTGCTTCATACCCTGCCACTTTGAGTCTATTTGTTTCTACTTGGTTAGAGGGTATTTTCTTTATTTTGGAACGAACAATATAGATGACCAATAATACTAGTACTATAAACAGCAACCCAACATAGTAATCACCTTTAGAAGGAGCCAGTCCCAATCCTTCTATTCCGCGCTTGAGATCATTAAAAAACATGTTTATATAATATCATAATTTTTTTCTACACAAAAAACGACCCACCTACTGCTAAGGGGTCGTTTTTATCTTTGTAGACAAGTTGCTTTTGTTTTGCCCGCTTTACCCTGAGCGAAGTCGAAGGGCCAAGCAAACAATCTCATGTCTATAAATTTCTACACATGTCTCTTTCCTGATAGATCATGCTCGGCTTTTGCGAGCCATTTTGCTGCAAGATCTTTACCGCCTAATCCAAATGCAAGTCCGCCTGCAATTGCAACCATTGCAAATAGAGCAGTCAAAAATGTTTGGAGAAGTTGGGTTGCTACGTTTAATTGGAGCAATGCTGCAAGAATAGCAAAGATCAAGATTGACCATTTGCTTACTGCTGCAATTGCACCTCCGCTCGTAAAGCCTGCTGCTTCAACACTCGCCAGTACCGTGCGATACACGAAGTTCGCAAGTACTACTGAGATAACGAGTATGATTGCCGCAACTATCACGTTTGGAATGTATACAAGTACCGCAGTTAAGAACTGAGATACCTGGTTTAATCCTAAAATGTCTGTAGAAGCTAAGAGCGTCACAATAATGAGGAACCATTTAAAGATTTCCCCAAGAAGATGAGCAATATCCAACTTTAATCCTGCTTGTTCAACGGCTCGCTTGAGACCAGTGATGGAATCAAACGCGCTATTGATACGAAGCATAACCATAAGTTTTTCAACTAATTTTCCAAGGCCAATTGCAACACTCCATCCAATAAAGAACACGACAAGAGCTGCAATGACGTTTGGAATAATGCTTACAAATTGAAACCAAAGGTCGGTTAATGAAGTCCCTACCGCACCCGCCCAAATTGCTAAGAAATTATATTCTGTCATAAGTGACACCTCCTTTCGATGTTGGTTTGAAGGATGAAAACTATATAAAGCGTATCCCTCGTGTGGTTTTAAGTCAAAGAAAAAAGGCTCCAACATTCGTGTTGAGAGCCTTCGAGTTTTGTTGGTGATTATGCCTCTACTCCCCATTCCTTGCGGTACTGCGCCAATGCGGTAGCAACTTCACCAGAGAGACCGCCTCCCTGTGCGAAATCAAGCAGATGGGAAAACCTGAGAATACTGAATATGCGGAATCCATATTTTTGCAGTATTTCTTGGATTGCAGAGATGTCTGTGTCGATTCCTTTTTCTTGCCTGTCAAAGAGAGTGATCACTCCCACGGGCGTCCCGCCATTTTCTTTAATGAACCGTACTGACTCCGCGACTGCTGTGCCGGCAGTAATAAAATCGTCGGTGATGACTACCCTTTGTCGTGTAATGGGGCCCCCGACGAGCACTCCTCCTTCCCCATGATCCTTTTCTTCTTTGCGATTGAATACGACGGGGAAGTTCCTGTGGTTATTTGCTTGATAAAGCGCAACGGAAGTTGTGACTGCAAGCGGAATCCCCTTGTATGCAGGACCGTATATGCGTCAAAGGAAAGTCCTTTCCCCCTTTCATCTTGCAGGCGTTGTGCATACGCTCCTCCAATCGCAGCCAGACATTCCCCGTTGCAGAGCTTTCCTGAATCCAAGAAGTAGGGGCTTATCCTACCGGAATTGAGTCTGAATCCTTTGTCGACGTTGAAGGCTAGCACTCCTTGCCGCATCATCATACGAATTAAGTGCTCTTCCTCTCGAGAAATAATGTTTTGCATTTCAGTGTCCTCGTGTGTTGATGGTAATGTCCAATCCAAAGCTAGTTTTTTCTAGCGACAGTATCGCTACCCTAGCGAGGATAGCGATAAAAAGCAAGGAAGATGATTAGTACAGCCCCACTACGCTCGTCTCTTGCCGAGCTACGCGGGGCACACTTCTTTTCAAAGTAGGACAGTATTATTTGTATGCGAAAGGTGGCCTGCCACGCGAAGCTCTCTGCGGGAGCAGAGAGCGAAGTGTGGACCCCATCGGATTCGAACCGATCACCTCCTCGGTGCAAGCGAGGCGCTCTACCAAATGAGCTAGGGGCCCTGAAGTAGTGGCAAGCACACTTCAGGGCTATTGCCCCTGTGTTGCTATGAACTACAAATCTTATTTAACCTTTTTATATGCGTTTTTGCAAATTTATTGGCCAAATCCTGTTGGGATAAATCGTCCTACGAGTAAGTAGAACATGCTTCCGAGGATTCCGAATGCAACGAGGAACCCAATAAACAGCATAATAACTCCTGCGATTTTCCAGCTAGAAAGCGCAGATCCATGAATACCGACCATTGCGCCGATATCCCCCCAATTATTTTCCCACCACGCCGTTTTCCAAACCATCATAAAACCGGCGAACATCATGAGCGAACCGAGAATAAAAAAGAGGAATGACATAGGTAAATTATAGCATACGTTCGTAGTCTCCTCCCCTTTTCAAGGGGAGGTTGGGTGGGGTGAATAGACGGTAAGCGGATATAATATAAATGCTGAGACATTTGCCGTAATCGCACCCCCTCCAGCTCCCCCTTGAAAAGGGGGAGAGGCGCTACACATGATATTTTCGTTTTATTTCCTCTTCCTGTTTTTTCTCTTCCTCTTCAATTGCAATAGCTCCAAGTTTTTTAAGTTCACTCGGACTTTTGTCTTTGATTTCTTCTGCTCTTTTAAGTAAATATTCTTTGGTATTTTTCTTTGGATCCTCTAATACTTCTGCAAGTAATGCATTTAATATTCCACCGAATATTGGTCCCGGGCGCATATGAAGTTCGTTTACTAATTCATTTCCAGATATTTTGAGTTGCCCAACAGAAATTGGTTCTTTGGAAGCGTTTTCTACCATAAACTGCAGGTGTCGTAGTCGGTACGGTTCTGCTTTTGGAACGCCAGAACCTTTGCGTTCTGCAATGCGAAGCTTAATGAGGTCATCAAAATTTTCTTTGCCTACTCTCCGCAATAATCTTCGTGCTCCCGCAGGTGTTACTTTGTCCACGTCGTAATAAAACATATGTTGGCGCACCAGGTGGCTTACTTGCGACGTTATATCGCTCGGAAACTTTAAGCGTTTCATCAAGTGTTCCGTCATGCGCGCGCCGACAATATCATGCCCGTAAAACGTATAATCATTTCCTTGTAAACGCTTTGTTCGAGGTTTGCCGATATCATGAAAGAGCGCAGCTAATCGAACGTGCAGAGAGTATTCAAAATGTGCGGCATACTGGAGCGATTTAATGCAGTGATCAAATACGGTATAGATGTGATGTTTATTTTGCCCAACGCCAACACCTTCTTGGAGTTCTGGGAGGATAATGGCTAACAGTCCTGTGTGTTGCAAAGTGTTCATGGCTTTTTCAGGATTTTTACTTTCTACAATTTTTATCAGTTCATCTCGAATGCGTTCCTGCGACACCGCAGTAATAGATGGCGCATATTCTGTAATTGCTTTGAGCGTATGTTCTTCTATTTCGAATGAAAGTTGTGCAGAAAATCTCACAGCGCGCATGAGTCTTAGCGCATCTTCAGAAAACCGTTCGCTTGGATTTCCGACCGCACGTATAGTTCGATTATTCAAATCTTTCAGTCCGCCAAATGGGTCGATGATTGTCATGTCGTCGATGACTACGGTGTCGTTCGGCGCGTTCTCCTCTCCTTTCGAAGGAGAGGCAGGGGTGAGGTACGTCGCGTTCGTCATCGCTTTACCCTGAGCTTGTCGAAGGGCCATTGCATTCACGGTAAAATCTCGTCTCGCCAAATCTTCTTTCAAACTTTTCGTAAACGTCACCGAATCCGGATGCCGCTGATCGTTATACCCCGCATCTATGCGATACGTGGTGACTTCAACTTCCGCAATCGTTCCCCTCTCCTTATTAAGGAGAGGGGTAGGGTGAGGTGCATCGGCGTCGTGCGCGCGCATCCGGACAGTAACAGTTCCAAAATCATTTGTATAAAAAGAGTTTGGAAATACTTTTTGTATTTCATCAGGATTTGCAGAAGTAGTTATATCCCAATCTTTTGGTTCTTTGCCTAGTAATAAGTCTCGCACGCAACCACCAACAGCATACGCCTCAAAACCAGCTTCGTTGAGTTTTTCGATAACCGTTTGTACTTCGAGGGGAAGCTGCATGATATGAGTATAACAGAGAAGTGTTTACACTGAGTGAGCTCTTTGGCGTAAGCCAAGAGCGAATCGAAGTGCGCGTGGGAAGGATCGAACTTCCGGCCACTACATTATCAGTGTAGTGCTCTACCACTGAGCTACACGCGCGTACTGTGCATATAGTAAACCGTATTAGGGTCTTTTTTGCAATTTTTGGGTAAAAAAAGAACCCGCAGTACCATCGTTGGTGAAGGGGTTCGGGGGGGGCAAGATTCATGTTTTGTTTCAGGAAGAGTGGTTTTCTTTGCAATGCTTCCTTTTGTGAGAGCACGCCAATTTGTAAAATGGCGATGATTCAAGGCCGCCAATGATTCGCGCATGGTCAGCACGTTCTGTGAACTCGAAGCATTTAAAGCAGTAGCGATTCACGTTTCTGTGCATCTTATCGCTTCCGAGGCTCGCATCAGCAGTGTAGTGAATCCACGTAAAGGTTCTTCTCGATCCACATTGTCTACACTTCTTTCCGAGAAGATCGAATACAATGTCTACGGCCACGATAGCAAAAATGATAGCCGGTAAACCGAAAAATAGGAGGAGTTTTGCCATGATTCATATCCTTTGTTAGTTTTCTTCTCCTTTATCAGCTACGCAGGTGGTCAGGAGAAAGAAAGAACGGTCGTACCTGAATTGATGCATTATGCTCCCATATACTGATTCTGTCAAACGTGAAATTATAAATAGCCCTATTAAGCCATAAAGAAAGAAATTAAGCACGAAAAAACGGCGTATATACGCCTGGATTCCGGGCTTGACCCGGAATGACATTATGTTGTTTGCACTGATCAAAGTCGAAGTGTTTACATTGAGCAATGTCGCCTTTGGCGACCGTGTCGAAGTGCGCCGCTTTGCGCGATTGTAAAGTATTGCCTCTTTCGCACACCACATGTGTTAAAGGGAAGGTGTGCTTTCCGCTTATTCTCAAAGAATTGTTACTCGTTGCCAAAAATGTTGTAAACAACATTTAAGTATACAAGCTCGACATCTAGGTCCTACACTCTAATCTTGCGAATAGTATGTAGGCAGTATCCCTAGAAAGGAGGTGATCCATCGCCAGGTTCCCCTAGCGATGCCTTGTTACGACTTACTCCTAATCATTGATCTTACCGTGGCCCCTGCAAAAGCAGGGTCTTCGGGTACTATCAACTCTTCTGAGTTGACGGGCGGATTTCGGTTCCAACGTCCTTGAAGGACGATATTCCGAGTTCCCACTGGACGAGCAGATTTCCTGCATCCAGCGAGTTCAATGCATCTGAGTCTTCAAGGAATGAATTCTTGAAAGACCAGTGCTATTGAGATGTTCTTTTTCTTGAACCAGAGAAAGAATTTGCTTAAAAAGTTCAAAATCCCGTTGCTTTGAAACCGTCCGTAAAGGATGAGTTTCAAAAAATGGAACAATTACTTCGGCTAATTCTTTTCGGTTAAACACCTCAAATCGATTACAGTGTTGGTGATTAGGACGATAGTCCTTTTGCTGATAAATCTTTCCGCACTGAAAGAATGTTTGAAGTTCTTCGAGTACGATTTTGTCTTTATCAATCAACTTCAAGTAGAACCGAAGTTCTACGAGAGCTCGTCTTCTGACAGAAGATTCTGGCGTCCAAACGTGGACGTTAAACGAACCTTCACCATCAACGAGACCAGTAATGTAATCGGCGTTTAGCATCGATAAGTCCCTTCACCTGTTAAGGTTACTATGGATCTAGCTGACTTCCAATTGGGATTACACCAATTGGATCTCCTGGGGTCACGTATCCTACAATTTCATGCATCCTAGAGGGCATGCTATGCGACCTTCTTCATAACTCACCGTATGAATCGGC
>CAYIHP010000035.1:0-7235 GCA_964363175.1 uncultured Candidatus Saccharibacteria bacterium | reverse complement strand
CAATACGACCATTACCATCTATAAACGGATGCGTGTATTCAAAGCTGAGGTGCAGTTTTGCAATTCGTTTAATAATATTTTCATGACTTGCGGCATTGTACTCTGAAAACATTTTTGTGAGTCGCTCGTGTATTTCTATCGGAGACGGTGCAATATGGCTACCTACTCGGACATATTCATTGTCTTTTCTAAATCTCCCGGCAATATCGTCACGAATATTAGAGATAAGCATTTTATGTAACGACAAAATCATTTCAATCGTGAGCACTTGTTCCTTCGCCTTTATATGAATATACGAAACTAATCGCGCAAGGTTTTTTGCTTCAAAGATCTCTCGTTGGCTTACAAATCTATCTAAATCAATTTGAAGAAGTATTTTCTCAGTTTCCTCAAGGCTCAATGTGCTGTTTTCGATTGCATTCGAGTTATATACCTGGTCTGCAATTTCTGCATCAGTAATAAGCGTAATAAGTGCATCTTTTCCGTTAGATACCTTATAGTATCTTTCTCGAAGAGAGCGTATTTTGTTGATTACCGCAGGTGTTCTAGCCATACAGTAAGTATAGCGATTTTCACGTTTATGTCAACATAATCGTGAAAAGTGTCATAAAAAACAGCGTTTTTCACGTTTTTGGTCTCATTATTAACTATTTTACCATTTACTGATGAATTAGAAGGCTAAGCACTACTAGTAAATTACCTGCAGTTTTGGGTGAAACGAGACGGTAGTGGTAAACGAAATGGAGAGCAAATACGAGGAACAAAAGGAATAATTGGCGCGGGTGCAAAAATATCCGAAATATCTGCACTATCACCATTATTTCCAAGGATGACCGTAAATGATTCCTTTTATCCACAGCTAGATTTTAGGACAATAATGCAGTGCGAATTCTGTTGTATACTTATAGGTAGTATTTATCATCTAAATTCTACACTATGAGTAATAAAATTCTTTTGAGTATTGCGGTGTCTGTTGGAATTGCAGTTTTATTCACCTTACCCGCCCAAGCAAAGGTGCTTGTCGATTCCGCGGGCACAATTATTCTCCAATCTGGCGTAGTGCTGGGAGATAATAGCGGGAGTGGTGGTGACGGTGATAGCGGTGAAGATGGCGATTCTTCTGGCAGCGGATCTTCCGATAGCGATTCTTCTGATACTACAAGTGAAGAAAAGCAGAGAGAAGAACAACGCGAAACTGCAAAACAAGTTGCAGAAAAAAAACGTGAAGAGGCAAAACAGACTGCAGAAGAAAAGCGTGAAGCCGCAAAGCAAGCAGTAGAAGTAAGGCGCGAGGCAGAAAAACAGAAATTAGAAATTAAAATAAAAGAAAACAAGGCTCGCTATTTAATGAAAAAAGACGGGCAGAAAATCCGCATTGATGCAAGAGACGGGCAAACAAGAGTGCGAATTGAAAACAAGATGGAAGATGGAGTTGAAAGCGAAGACGAAGTTGAATTAGAAAATGAAATTGAAGATGAGCAAGAAATTGAAATTGAACCAGGGGCTGAGGCAGAAAATACGCGCCTTCGCGTGTTGCGCAGCAAAGCGATTATTGAACGACTGCGCGCGCGTGCAATTACATCTGCACCTCTTACCGTAGACCCAGAAACAAACACGCTTTCTATCACTACTCCTCGCGGAGATGTAAAAGTAGTGGTACTTCCCGACGCAGCAATTCAAAAACTGATTGAAAATAATATAGTGGATGAAATTGTTTCAGAGCCAAACGATTCGGAAACAGAAAGTGCAACAGCGGGTGAAGAAGAAAAGGATACCGTTCGATTGGAATCGGAAGACGAGTCTCCAGTATACAAAATTGCAGGAATAAAGCGCTTAAAGTTTCTTGGATTAGTTCCGTTTGAGTCTAAAATAGATACAACCGTGGCTGCGGAAACGGGTGAAGTATTGGAGCGTAAACAAGAACGGTTGAAACGATTTCTCTCGTTCTTCTCAACAAGCGCAAAATAGTTTCTAGATAAAGAAAAACCACCGGGATTCAAAGGAATTCGGGTGGTGCGTGTTGTGATTGCGCTACGCTGTTTTTTCCGTGAGCTTCTCGAGCTTGTCGAGGGCGCTGTGAAGTGCCATGCGAGATTGTTCGAGAACCGTTTCGCCATGGTCTGCAAAGAAGGACTTAATTACATCCTCGTCGATAATCCTTGGTTTTTGCCACCCCCATCCTCCTTTGGGATGGGCAGTTGTGATTTGTAAAGCTCGGCAACTTTGGTGACTAACGATCCGCCATTAGCCAATTGGATCAAGAAATCTCGGCCCAGGCCAGCGGCTGCTAACGTGGTCATGAGTCTTGTGATTAGATCAGCATCATCCCCAAACAAGAGCCCTCGGCTACCAGTATCCTGTAGGCTGTTCATTTGTATGTCCTTCTGTATATCTTTCGAAAAGATCAAGTGACGGGGTACTTACATTTCGCCGGTCATGGTTCATTATTCAATAAAACGAAACCTTGTCAATGGTACGGCTGTTTTATAGTGAGAGCGTCTATACTATTTCTATCAACTTCTTTGTACTTGCCAGTCCTCTAATTATTCGCATCCTTGATGCGGGAATTTCTAAATACTCCGCGACTAATTTGATGATCGCCTGGTTCGCTTTCCCCTTTTCCGGAGCTTCAGTGGTGTGAACAATAAGTGATGTATCGTCTATGCGTTCTACTGCATTTTCTCGCGCATGTACTTTCGCTTTTATGGAGATAATCATATTTTTTTAAAGCAATTTTCCATATGGTCGTTTACCATGCCCGTTGCCTGCATGTGGGCATACAACGTTGTGGGGCCTAAAAATTTGAAGCCTCTTTTTTTTAAATCTTTCGCCCAAACAACAGCCTCTGCTTCTACCGGTTTATAATCTTCTAGTGTTGTAATGGTGTGAATAATCGGCGTTCCTCCTACAAAGCCCCACATGTACTGTGCAAATGTTCCGAATTCTTTTTGTACGTCAAGAAACTTCGAAGCGTTGTTTATAGTCGCTTGTATTTTGAGTGAATTTCTTACAATTCCTGCATCTTGCATAAGACGTGTAACGTCGTCTTCATTAAATTTTGAAACTTTTGCGGGGTTAAAATTCGCAAACGATTTTCTAAAATTCTCGCGTTTATACAATATTGTCCGCCAGCTGAGTCCTGCCTGAAACGCTTCCAAGCACAAAAATTCGAATATCGCATTGTCGTCATGGAGCGGAACTCCCCACTCCTCATCATGATATTTTCGCATTAGTTCGTCATCGGTACCTACCCATGCGCACCGTGTGAGTGGTTTGGTCATAGCAGTATTAGCTACTTTGCCACTTGCTGATAAATTCAAACGGATAAATAAGGTTGATGATATTGAGCGTGAGGTTGTCTCGTATTGAATATAAAACAAAGAGCTCAAGCGCAATAACGATGGCAATAGACACTTTTACTGGCACTTTATACGCAATTGCAAATCCAAACATCATCCAAAGTACATCGCATACAGAATTTAATACGCTATCCCCCGTGTACCCCACCGCAAGTGCTTGTTGCCGGTAGTGATTAATAACCATTGGCGTATTTTCAAATATCTCCCAAGAAACTTCCGCCAAAACAGCAAGCACGAGCCATAGTGCTGTAGAGCGTTTTGGGAACAAGAAGCGCGCAAGCGCATAAAACAAAAATCCGTGGATAATATGAGAAAACGTATACCAGTCCGCAATATGTTGAGAATTTCCGATGCTAAATATTTCCCCCTCCCAAAATTTCACAAACCCGCATTCACATATCCCCGGCTGCCCGAGCCAAAAAAACGTCGCAATTTGGATGGCAAATATTACGACAATTAACCAAAATGCTTTAGTAAACATATTTTTAGTATACGCCTATTTTTGCTTTGGTTTGGGGAAAGATAATAAGACATAAATGAGAACTGAGTAGAAAATACCAACCACAATTACTCCCAAATGTGTTAATGCGCCACCAAGCATTCCATATTCATAAATAGTAGATGGTAAAAACCAAAGAAGTGGAGCAGCTGCGGTCTGTTCCAAAAAAATTAGAAAAAATAATATATAAACCTGCATTATAGGAAAGATGATTGGCAAAGTGTATACAAGCCAATGAAATACGGGGAGAAGCAAAGGAATACACGCAAGGGAGAACTTTTTCCGCTCAAACCTAAGGTTTATTTTTTTCTTCATTATGGTTTTATTGTCTCTTGGTCCCAAATATTAAGTACTTTGCCGTGGAAGTTTTTATTTGGTTCTAATGTGAGAATATGCTCATCACCATGAAAAGTTGCGGTAAAAAATTCTAGAAATCCCTTTCTTCCTAGTAGTGCAGGTGATTCGTCGGATTCGCTGAACCACACAGGTGCTGACCATCTATACATTCCTTCGTCTATTTGAAGCTCAAGTTCAATATCCTTAGCATGAAATAATCTAACGTTGCCTTCACCAATACCACTGGTGTGGGTTACATTTCTTTCGTGTAAAGTAACGCCTACTTGATCAGCGATGAATCGTGGAAAAATTGTGAGATCAGAACCTGTATCAACCAATGCATCGAAACGTATTTTACCTTTCGGTCCAAAAACATGTAGAGGAATTTTTGGCTGAAATGTAATTCCCTTTAGCGCGCCAGGGACGGGGTCTCTTGGGTATACTTTGTAATCAAACTTCATCCGTGAAACGCAGCACCTCCGAAGAATACTGTGCGTGAAGGAACTTTATCAAACCAAACATCCTTTTCTCCTTTTTCCGTAACTTCCTGGCTCACGTCAGCTATGTGGTCTCCGCTTGCAACAATTCTCGTATGATCGGCACTCCAAGCAATCCACTTGCCTGCCAATTCTATGGGTACTGTCTCTATTTTAGTATTCTTTTGAACTTTATTCATTACGTTTAGTATACCAATGTTTGTGCCCAATCTCAATGGATTTATATCGTCATTGGCACTTCTAGTATAAGAACTTCGGCGTTTGTGGTAGCTGTTATATTTACTTGATCAGCATCCCATACCCCGTATCCGTCACGGGCTGTAAGTAATTGTTCTCCCACCTGAACGCTTCCGCTGATAACAAATATATATACGCCATGTTCTTTTGCATTCATTGTATGCGTTACGGACACTGCCGCATCAAGACTTCCCATATACACCCAAGCATTCTGATGAATCCACAATTGCTCGCCCATCTGCTCGGGCGAAACAATTTGTTGCAAAGCATTGTGTCTATCTTTGATGCGAAATTTTTTCTGATCATGTCGCGGAGTAACATTGTTCTGATTTGGTTCAATCCAAATCTGTAACAGTTTTACCGGCATACTCTCGCTGTTATTAAACTCACTATGTTTAACGCCTGATCCCGCGCTCATCACTTGCACTTCCCCGTTATGAATAACCTCTTTTGTGCCCATGCTGTCCGCATGCGCAAGCTCACCTTCCAGTACTATGGTGATGATTTCCATATTGCTATGCGAATGAGTCCCAAACCCTTTTCCTGCCGCTATTGTATCGTCATTTAAAACAAGAAGCGCACCAAACCCCATCCGTTGCAGGTCTACATAATCCGCGAAGCTAAAGGAATGGAATGTCGAAAGCCATCCATGCTCTGCGTGCCCTCTCGTATCCGCTTTGTGGAGTGTTGTTTGCATGCATACAGCATACGGCGGCGCTTAGGGTTTGTCAGGAGATTCTACAATAAATTCTTGTATTCCGGGTAATTTGCCTTGATTAAATTTTTCCATTGAGCAGTTTCGCCATGTCCACTTAAATCGGTTTTTCCATATACAAGCAAAATATGGGCAGTCGCTGTGTCCGCATGCAATGCAACAATATATCGGTTTCCAGATCCTTTTCTTGATTCTTTTGTGCCATGAACGCGAAATTCGACTTTACAAATTTTTATAGGATGAGTCTCTGCAATTATTTGGGCAGAAGATGTCGTAAAGAGTTCTTCAAAATTTCTAAATTCTTCTAGCAAGCCAGTCCAGGTTACATTCCATGAGCGTTTGTATTTCTTCGAAAAGCTTTTTATAAAATGTCGCTCTGCAAAATGTTCTGTAACCACTGTGTATTCCATAGCTAGTACACATTATCAGGGTCTTCTTGAACGATAAGCTCATAAGGAATTAGCTCATTTTCCCTACAGATCCTGTACGGTAACTGCTCGTGTGTAAAGTTAACAATCTCACTCGTCCTTTTGTCTTTCCATTTTTTAGATATTTTTTGCATAAGTTCAAGCTCATTGTTCTTAAGAAGATCAAGTTTTTGACGAGCCGCACCATCACAAATGGATACAAGCACAGCATCTCCTTTGTGGTCTATTCTAATTTTTCCATCCTCTTCAAGTTCTGTAAGTGCACGAAAATACGAGTCTGGTACCGGTCCATATGCTCGACGTGCATAGTGCATTCCACTCATGCTTTCTAGTTTGTCATAAAACCACGCAAAATCAGCAAGATATAACAATTTCGCCAGTTTCGTCTTAGGTATCTTACCATCGTTGCCTCCGGCAACTTTCAAGTATGCCAAGATCATTTGCTTGTACTTTTCATAATTCGCCAGTACTCCACTTTCAATTTCTTCAAAAGATACATTTAAGATATTTGAAAGTTTTTCAAACTCTCCCAGTGTTAACTCTCGTTTACCTTGCTCGATGGCAATATATGAAGAACGGGAAATATCTAATCTCCTTGCGATTTCAAGTTGCGAAATCCCTCGCTTCAAACGAAGCGTCTTTAGTAATTCCCCATGTCCAATAATCATATGTGTAGTATATAGCACGGTGTCTAATAATGCAACACTATATGTTGACATTTAAAACATAAGGAATAAAATAAAGCTGTCAGTGTTGTAGTACTGATACTTAATTAACCAATCATAAAAAGTAAACCTCATATATCTATGCAACAAAACAAAATTATCATCAAGAAAGCAAAAAATAAGGAACCATATGTAACTGTTCAGGGCAAGAATAATAAAATTATTGCTGTTACAGAAACATATAAAAGTCTACAAGGGGCAAATAAAGCCGCAAAAGCCTTGAAGAGGGTAGTAAAAAACGCAGTCCTAGTTGATAAAACCAATAAAAAGGGGAAGTAGTTATAATTTTCCCGCTGTTTTTGCTAGACGACGATAGTGCGTTGGTTGTGTAGCAAAGTTTTCTATTTTTGCTATTTCAACCCAGGCTAGATTATCGGACTCATGTGAAATTGTAAGTGGCGCATTATCAGGGGCTTCAAACGCGAAGCAAATATCAAAA
>CAYIHP010000034.1:3274-7353 GCA_964363175.1 uncultured Candidatus Saccharibacteria bacterium | reverse complement strand
TCAAATTTGGCTAGCTCGTTTCGGCGGCTATAAAAGAAAAAACCAGATTCGCTCAAGGGCATACATATCGGGCGGGGGCATAGAAAAAGGAGGGAGGCCAGGTTGCGGGACTGTGCAGGGGAAAGTTGTGGTGAGCCGTACGCGACCACAACCAATGACAAGCGTCTACGCACTCGTCATTTGCACGTCAACCAACAACACTGGCCTCCTCTCCGATACTCAAAATGAGTTTGTTATATATTTTAGGGTGCAAACTACTCGTTACCACAAAGATAGTTCACGTGTATATTCGTGTCAAGGAGAGGATTGTTGCTTAAAAGCCGTAAATTGTTACGATGTAAGCGTCTGATTCTGAAAGTTCTTTCACAGCTTTTCTCGAGGAGTAATGCAATGCTAGATAAAAGTGCGAAGCGCAGTGAAAAGCTCAAGGGAAATATGGAGCTTTTTTTGAAAGAAGCGTGCGAAGTTTATTTGCTCCGTGCTGATGAGGAGTTGGAATTGGCAAGGATGATGAGGAATGGAGACAATGAAGCAAGAGAGAGGCTTATCAATGCTAATCTGCGTTTGGTTGTTACTATTGCAAACAAAATGTTTCATTGGTACAAGCCCCCAAGGTTGACAGTAATTGACCTCACTCAAGAGGGATCAATGGCAATTGTTGAATGGGCCTCTGAATTTGATCCCGAAAGAGGCAATCGGTTCTCAACGTTTATATTCTACAAAATATTTACAGCAATTCGATCGGCGATCTTATTCGATCGGCGTACGAATCACGAGACAAATCATTTTGATAACCTTGCGTCAGAAACAAAACCAGCGAGTTTGGATCATCAGGTAGACGAGGAGGAGAATATTTTGCTATATGAGAAGCTTAGGGAAGAGCTCGATGTATTACCAGATGACGAGCGAGAAATTATCGAACTATTTCACGGACTCAATGTAGAAAGGAGTTATAATAGTGAAGAAATTGCGAAAATGATTGGCATGGGAGCACCGCGTGTTCGTGGTTTGATGACGCGAGGGCTTAAACGATTGAAAGGTAGTTTTGCAGAAAAATCTGAGGAAACAAAAAAAACGAACTAACGCCACCTGCGCAAGCGCAGGTGTTTTCTTTTTATTGCGACATAGCCTGTAAGCGGGTACGCTGTATATATGCCACACACACTTCCAAAATTACCATATGCATATGATGCACTTGAGCCATACATCGATGCAAAAACGATGGAAATACATCATACGAAACATCATCAAACATATATTGATAAACTGAATCTCGCCCTTGAGGGGCGACCCGCCGAGCTGGCGGGTAAGAGCCTAGAAGACTTACTAAAAAATCTTGATGCCGTTCCTGAAGACATTCGCACAGCAGTGCGAAATCACGGCGGCGGGCATTATAACCACAGTTTATTTTGGGAGATGATGCGTCCCCACTCCGCTCCTGAGGGAGCTACGCGGGGCAGGCCCGCAGGTGAATTATTGAACGCACTCGAAAGTACGTTTGAATCATTTGAAAATTTTCAAAAACAATTTGCGGATGCTGCTGCTACACGGTTTGGAAGCGGGTGGGTGTGGTTGATAATAAATACGGATAACAAACTTGAAATCACAAGCACTGCAAATCAAGACTCACCGATTTCAGATGGCAAAAAAGTGATACTCGGACTAGATGTGTGGGAACATGCGTATTATTTACAGTATCAAAACAAGCGTCCGGATTATGTGACGGCTTGGTGGAATATTGTTAATTGGGAGGAAGTAGAAAAACGGTTTAACGGATAGTAGTTTGTCATGCCGGACTTTGATCCGGCATCCAGACACGCTCTGGATCCCGGCTCGGGGGCCGGGATGACGAATGCTAACGTTGTCGAAGCAATATCTCCGTCGCTTTTTTTATGTTATCCCTAATTTTCTCCATTAACGCATCTACAGAATCAAGTTTTTGAATATCTGCAACTTTTTCAATAATAGTAAATTGCATTATTTCGCTATATAAATTTCTTGGCACAAAGTTGATGAGATGCAGTTCTACGCTATTCGATGCACCGGGAAACGTAGGGCGCGGGCCACTGTGAAGCGCTGCGGCATATATCGTTGGATCATTTGCAATCATCGCACGTGCTGCAAATACGCCAATAGGCAACGTAATTGACGGATCACTCAGTGTTATATTTGCAGTGGGGAAGCCGAGCGAAGTGCCGCGCCCATCACCTTTTTGTGCAGTACCAGAAAACCATGTGCTAGTGCGACCTTTATCTGTTTCAATGTGTGCGCTATCGCCAATCTTTCTATTCCCAAATGTTGTATGCGAAAGCGTATATGGCATAAAAGAGACGGTAAAAGAAGTATCATTTATGTCCACGACCGTTAAGCTTACACCATCGAGCGTTACGGAACCTTTTGAAACAATATGTTGCAATAGTTCTTTTGGCGGTTGAAAAGCTATCAAACTGTCATTACCCTGTTTTGTGATAGTGATAATTTTGCATACACCATCTACATGACCTTGAACAATATGGCCGTGTAAAAAATCTCCTGCTTTTGCGGGCTGTTCAAGATTTACTTTCTCGTTGGATTTTAAATTGCCTAGATTAGTTTTCTTGATAGTCTCTGACATTAGTCTGCATGTCCAGGAAGTATCTGTGTGTGAAAGTACGGTGAGGCAAGCACCTGACACTGCTACGCTATCGCCCTCACCAAGATTTGCGGAAAACGGAGCAGCTATTTCCAGAATAACGCTGCCGTCTTCTTGGCGAGTATTTGATACAATAGTTCCGATATGTCGAATAATGCCAGTAAACATACGCAATAGAAGTAGGGTATAGTAGGTGTATGGATATAACAATAGTTTTATTAATTGGTGTGGTGCTTTTAGGAGGAGCTGGTGCCGCATGGTTTATGACGCAAATGAATAAGCGCCTGATGGAGCAAATGGATAGAATGAATCAGCAAATAGACCGCAGACTATCTGAGAACGTGCGGGCAATGGCACAATCCGAACAATCTGTACGCTCGGTGAGTCAGGGGTTGGGTAAACTAGAACAGGCAACGGCAAGTCTTCAGCAAACAGGGAATGAAATCGTATCGTTTCAACACTTACTAAAAGCGCCAAAAATTCGTGGAAGTTTTGGGGAAGTGTTGCTTGGTAATTTACTTGCGGACGTGTTGCCGCAAGATAGGTATGAATTGCAACACGCGTTTGCCGATAGCAGAGAAATTGCGGATGCGATTATTCGATTGCAAGACGGATACATAGTAGCAATAGATGCAAAATTTCCATTTGCAAACTATGAAGCGTTTATGAAAGAGCAAAATAAGGAACAACGCTCAGCACTCCGTAAAATTTTTATAAAAGACGTAAAAAAACACGTTTCTGATATTTCGCAGAAATATATTGCATCTGGTGAAAAAACGCTTGATTATGCATTTATGTATATACCCATTGAAGGCGTATACTACGAAACCATGGTGCATTCAGGGACAAGTTCAGAGCACGGGCTCGATTTGTGGGAGTTTTGTTTGCATCATAAAGTAGTACCCGTTTCCCCAAATAGCTTCTTGGCGTATTTGCAGACGGTACTTGTTGGGCTGCGTGGGATGAAGATAGAGCAGAAAACGAGAGAAATTCTCGGATATATCGGAACACTTCGGCAAGATTTTGGAAAATTTTCAGATGATTTTCTTACCGTTGGGAAGCATTTAAGTAACGCAAAAACCAAGTACGACGATTCCAATAGAAGATTAGACAAGCTTTCCAATAGATTTGAACAGATTGAAGCAGGGGAAGTGGAAGACAATAGACTGGTAGAGGGTAGTGAGTAGACTTGACATGACGCGTTTTTTGGACGCATGATGATGCGGTGGGTTGATTGAGAACTGTACTTTTTTTAAAGGAGTCGAATATGGAAGCAACCCCATTGTTCGTTGAAGGGCAGAAGGTGAGCATAAGTAGCAACGAGCGTTCGGGATGGGAAGGTACGGCTGTGATTAAGGATGGTGGCATTGATAAAGAAGGTGAAATAAAAGTTACCTTTACCAATTGGCAACGCGTGTCTGGCGGAGCTTTATTTGAAGAGGGTGGT